>NZ_JBIUCS010000030.1:0-37201 GCF_044538485.1 Acinetobacter sp. ABJ_C5_2
GTATAAATTTAATAAAAATATAAATCTAAAAAAATATTTAAATTTAAAAAATAATACTTATTTGTGACATCTATCACACTAATCTTAGTTCAAAATATAAAAAATAAATATATAAAAGACAAATAGTTACAAAACTATAAAACCATCACCCTTTTCTATCTAATTGAGCTTTTTGACACATCAAATTAGCTTTTATAATATTGCATAAATATAATGTGTTTATTATTTCATAAAATAAAAATATAGATTAATTTATGTCTGAGTTAATATAATAAAATTAATAATTAAATATTTTCATCTTAAATTGAAAAAAATTCATTCCAATATTGATTTAAACAACTTAAAATATATAAAAATATATCTTAATTTTCAATGATGACTACTCAAAGACAAAAACTTGAACTGCCATTAGGACATAATAAATTATTACTCCATTCATGTTGCGCTCCCTGTTCTGGAGAAGTAATGGAGGCATTAATTGAGTCCAATATAAACTTTTCTATATTCTTTTATAATCCCAATATCCATCCAGTGAAAGAATACCTCATTCGCAAAGAGGAAAATATCCGCTTTGCTGAAAAACATAATATTCCATTTATTGATGCAGATTACGATACAGACAATTGGTTTGCCCGTGCGAAAGGTATGGAAAATGAACCTGAACGTGGTATTCGCTGTACCATGTGTTTTGATATGCGTTTTGAACGTACTGCTTTATATGCTTATGAACATGGGTTTAGTTTAATCAGTAGTTCTTTAGGAATTTCACGATGGAAAAATATGGCTCAAATCAACGATTGCGGGATTCGTGCCGCTGCACACTATCCTGAAATCCAGTACTGGGACTATAACTGGCGTAAAAATGGTGGCTCTAGCCGTATGATCGAAATTAGTAAACGTGAAGAATTTTATCAGCAAGAATATTGTGGTTGTGTATATTCTTTACGTGATACAAATCGCTGGCGCATGAGTAATGGCCGAGATCGTATTAAACTTGGTGTTAAATTTTATAGTAATGCTATGGAAGAAGATTAAAAAAATCTCTATAGCGATTTAAAAATAAATATTTAATTATATTTATTTCGTTTTCTAAATTTTTTAACCTTAAATAAAAAGAGCCACATCTGGAGAATGTGGCTAAAAGGTGTACTTAGATGAGCTTTGATGTTTTTAGAATAATTAAGCTAGCTTAAAATAATATTAATAAATTTTTAAATTTAAAATATTTTTTTAAATTTAATTAAATTTCATAAAACTATTAAATTCCACTAAATATTTTACCCTGCGAATTAAAAATAAAATTAGCCTATATTTCATATATAAGATTGAAAAGTTTAACTATTTATTTTTTGAGGCTAAAAGCAAGTTTCTTAATATTTTCTATAATTTCTTCAGGTTGATGGGCAGCATAGCCTAACAAAACAGCAGCTTTTTTCGGCGCAAGTTGACAATATCGAGACAGAGGCTGAATCGCTAAATCCAAAGCCGAACAATGAGCAATAAACTCTTGCTCAGTCCATGCGCCTTTTAACCAGCATATAAGATGAATGCCTGAGTCTGTGGGCTGAACATTAAGTATGTCTGAAAGGTACTCATTAATCGCTTTAATTAATACCTGCTGACGCTCATAGCATGCTTTTCGAACTTTACGCACATGCCTAGCATAGTGACCTTGTTGTATAAATAGAGCTAAAGCAACCTGTTCTAAGTATGAACTTCGCACGTCTGTATAGTATTTAGCAGCACTAAAGGTTTCGATTAATGCTTCAGGTACTACCATGAACCCTAAGCGAAATTCAGGAAACATCATCTTGGTAAAAGTACCAGAGTAAATAACACGTTGCTGCTGATCTAAGCCTTGTAGGGCTTGGATGGGGCGAGTGCCATAGCGAAATTCACTATTATAATCATCTTCAAAAATCCATTTTTCTGCTTTGTTCGCCCAATTTAATAAAGCAAAACGGCGAGCCAAACTCAAAGTTCCTCCCAAAGGAAACTGATGCGAAGGTGCAGTATAAACAAGCTTACTTTTTAAATAATGATTGGTAATGTCAGAGACTTGCATCCCCTCTTCATCACTCTCGATTAAATTGACCTTAGCCCCAAAACTTCGAAAAATATTAAAGGCTGCATCATAACCCGGCTCATCTAGGCACACCTCATCATTTGCTTGAAGTAAGGCATAGGCAGTCAAATGAATAGCCTGCTGAGTCCCGTTTACAATAATGATTTGCTGTTCATTACAGTTCAGCCCACGAGTTGAACGAACATATTCGCAAATTGCCTGACGCAGTGGTAAATAGCCACGCGGGTCGTGAAATTGACCCAATTGATAATAAGATTGTCGCCAAGCTTGAGTTAATAGCTTTCCCCAAAGCTGATGCGGGAATAAATCTACGCAGCCTACCCCTACATGGAACATTTTTTTCTTTTGGCTTGACCATGACTGCTCTCGCCATGAAGCCAATAATGCTTCCATATTCGGATTTATATTTAAGGCATGAGGTTTACTTGTAGTCGTTTTTTGGGGACTTTCTTGGATATGTATGAGTTGATCTGGTACAACTTCAGCAACGTAAGTTCCTGAACTCGGTTTAGTAAATAAATATCCTTCATCAAGCAAACGCTCAAGAGCCGCCAATACGGAATTTCGTGAAATTGACATCATGTCTGCTAAAGCACGACTTGAGGGTAATTTTGTTCCGGCAGTGAGCCTTCCATCTAAAATAGCATCACGTAGAGCTGAATATAGTCCGTCTTTAATCTGGCCTTTTGGCAAAATCAAATGAGGAAAAGGCGCAGAAATTGGAGCAGCCATAACAAAACTGGTACTATAAAAAATATCAAAAGTGTACCTTATAAAAATACCACTTTCAAAACTACACTTTAGTTGTCAATTTTCCATTACTTTAAAAATAGAGTGTGCTTTTTATGCAAAAACAAGATATTCAAATTGTCCCTGTTCAGCCACAAGACTATGCACAATGGGAAAATTATTGGCTTGCCTATCAAAATTTTTACCAAGTTAGTTTGCCTCTTCATGTCACAAAAATAACTTGGGATCGTTTTTTCGATGCAAAAGAACCTATGTATTGTGCTGTTGCCAAACAAGATGAACATATTTTAGGAATTGTGCATTATGTTATTCATCGTTCAACATGGGCAGAGAATAATTACTGCTATTTAGAAGACCTCTATGTTTCACCTGAAGCCCGTGGACAACACATTGGTAAGCAACTTATCGAATATGTTCAGAAGCAAGCCATTGAACAAAACTGCAATCGTTTATATTGGCATACCCAAGAAACCAATCATACAGCTCAAAAACTCTATGACTGGATTGCACAAAAACCAGGTGTTATTGAATATCGAATGTCTTTAACCTAACAAGTAAAAACACCAAAAGCCTTAATTCTTTTGGTGTTTTATTTTTAACCCTAGAATAGTGTTTATTTACTTCTTACTGCGAATAAGCTTACTTACCTTGTCATTCACAGTTAAACATTGGTTAAATGCTGCGAAGCGTTTGAGCTCTTGATCTAACTCGAAAAAGAAATGCTCTTTATCTTTCACTGTTTTTTCTAAATGTAAGCTAATTACCTCTAACTCTTTCACACTCCGATGTGCTTTACAGTCAATTCGGCCTACTAACTCATCTTGATATAGGATCGGCAAGCAAAAATAACCAAATACGCGTTTGGCTGCTGGTACATAACATTCGATCCGATAATCAAACTCGAATAAAGAAGTTAAGCGGTCACGATGAATAAGCGAGTTATCAAAAGGCGAAAGTATTTTTAAACCAAAATCAGTCTCCACTTTTTGTTCTGTTGCAGCTACATCCACATATAAAGTTTGGCCGTCGGCAAGTTTCACCACTGATACAACACCAGCATCAACCTGCTCTTTTAGCACAACACGCATAGTTTCTTTTAAATCATTTTTCTTTAAATGAACTAATTGCTTCCATGTGAAAGCCCCATGTGCTCGAAGCGTATTATTAAATAAATACTGCGCATATTCATAGAGCGTGGGCATTCTTAAATCAATATTTTCAGGCAAGCAACGCTCAGTCAAATCATAGACTTTTTCCATGCCGTTACGCTCACAAATCATCAGATCACCCTGCATATATAACTGCTCAAAAGCACGGCGACCCGGACCTGTATTCCACCAATTCCCTAAACTTTTTTTATTTTTCTTGTCGATATCACGTAGTCGAATTTTACCTTCGGCACGAACACGCGCCAATATTTCATTCATCAGGTGTTGATCACCTCTATTAAAATATCGGCTTTCCCCATTTTTAACCGACATCATGGCAGGTAAAGCATAGCGATAATCTTCATAGGAAGATAAGACGCCGCATGGTACCAATATTCAAAAATCTGACGTTCACGAACCAAACTGTTTAAATGACTTAAATCGTACTCAGGCACTCGACTCCACAATATATGGTGATGAGCACGTTCAACGACAGAGATGGTATCAATCTGCACATATCCTAAATGTTCAATCGCCTGTAAAGTTCCATCTACTCCTGTCGCAAATGGACTATTTTTTCCTAAGCCTTGTTTAAGTAAGGCAATTTTTTTCAAAGAAGATGTCATAAAAATCAAATATTGTTGTATTCATTTAAAATCTAAAAATTTAAGTATCATCCTATCACTATTCCTTAATGTTCTTTGCATGCAAATCGTATTTCTTTAGATAGGTAATATTCTCTAATCACACCATATTTTATAGGCGAATTTTGCGATAACTTTTAGGTGCCAGCCTTACCACTAAAGCCATCACGAGCATCACACAACATAAATGAAAAATCCATCCCGCTTTATAACCACCTGTAAAATCATGTAATGCCGCTACGAACCAAGGTGGTATTGCCGCAAGTAAAAAACCACCACCTTGCATGAGTGCAGATAAAGCTCCTGCATTGCTAGGCTCTTCAAAATGGTCAAGTGCAACAATGAGTGTTAAAGCAAAACAGCCTCCCAAGCCAACGCCTAAACAAATTGCCCATAAAATAGAGGCAAGTTCAGGTACAAATGCGAGACCAGAAAACCCAGCAAATTGCATGAATAGAGTAAACCATAGCCATGGACGGCGATCTTTATACTGTCTAGCTAAAATAGGCAAAATTAGTGCCGATGCTGCTTGGCTTAAAGCAAGTAAAGCGAGCAATTTTCCACTTTGTCCACTACTCCAACCATGATCTTGAAATGAAGGTGCTAACCAAGCAACCACCGAAGAATAACCACCATTAACGAGCCCAAAGCACAGCATTAATAACCATGTTCTAGGTTTCTTAAGCAGCATCTTTACAGGTGTTCGAGGTGCATTCGAACTTACGATAGAGGGTAAAAAAATAAATGTTGAGATTAATGCCAATACAGCTGGTATAGCAAAGAAAGCCAGTCCAACAGACCATAACCCCGTTATATTGGAGACCACAGGCGCTAACCATGCGCCTAGTGCACCACCGCCCATAAGCATGGCTGAATAAAGGCCCATCATCGGACCAATATGTTGACTGAACTCTCTTTTGATAATGCCAGGAAAAGCTGCTTGTATCAGCGCGACGCCTAAACCAATTACGACTGCACTGATAATTAAACCTTCAGCTGTAGGAAATAAAAATCTAAGCACGCATCCAATACAAATAGTCAGTAAGGAGCCCAACACAACGCTACGTTCCCCAACCACGCTCTGTACGATTGGACCAACAAAGGCAATAACGCCCATCAGCATCATGGGTAATAAAGTGAGTAAAGCTATTCCTTGTAGACTTAACCCAGTTCCTGCCCGAATACTGGAGACTAATGGACCAATACTCGTCATAAAAGGTCTTAAATTAAGTCCAACCAAAGCGACTGTTACGATGAGCATAGGCCTAGCCACTAAAGCTCCTGACTGCTTCATTACTCTGAGCCTGACTTATTGGTTTGATAACTTTGCCAAAGCACATAAAGATCGGTACGGTCTTCAAACCGAACGGGTACATATTCAATTTTCATAGTCTGCTCAGCAAATGGTTTTGCAAGATCAGCATATATTTCAGCTGTAGATAAACCAAAGGGTGTTCCGTCTTCATTAGAATACGCATAGTGAACTGCTTTGATACCTGCTAAACGCATTGCAGCCATACACATTGGGCATGGATGTCCACTTGTATACACCGAGCAACCTTCTAAGTTAGCAGATCCTAAAACTTGACTAGCTGCACGAATTGCAAGTAATTCAGCATGAGCCGTTGGATCATTGGTTGTCAAAATTTGATTTACACCCGAAGCAATTACTTGGCCATCTTTTACAATCACTGCGCCAAATGGCCTGCCACCCTTTTCAATATTGTGATAAGCAAGTTCAATGGCTTGGCGTAAAAACATTTGATTTTCTTTCATCCGTTCTCCTCAACTACTTTGCACCTGCTAAAAGAAGTAACTTTTCAATTTCACGGTATTCGCTTGAACATGCATGCTGTAGCAACGATCAATTTGATCCATATAAGAAACTTAGGTATGAACAAATCTAAGTAAACTTTAAGAGCAGAACAATTTGGAACTAGAATAAGTGCACTTAAAAGTATTTGGAAATTAAATTATTTAATCGATTGTATTAAGATTATAAATACTTAAGCATTCCGTTCTTTGCCTAGTTGGTAATAATTCTTATGTTTGACCCTCGTCTTCTTCGTGCATTCGTGACTATTTTTGAAAGTGGCAGTTTTACCGCCGCTGCTGATAAGTTACACCTGACACAATCAACGATTAGTCAGCAGTTGGCACGTCTTGAAGAATCTGTTGGTCATTCTCTTATTGATCGCACATCACGACCTTTACAATTGACTGCCTCAGGTGAATATTTAATTGGTTATGCTCAAAGGATTTTGACACTTCAACAAGAAGCAGAAGCTGTTTTAAAAGATCCAGCAGGTAGTATTCCTATTCGGATTGGCTTACCAGAAGATATGATGAGTACCGCTATGGCTGAAATTTTCGGCATGTTCGCACAAGCTCATCGGTCTATTCGCTTAGATGTTACTTCTGGCCTAAGCCGTAACCTAACAGAGCGTTATCGAAATGGTGAGCTGGATATTATTATTGTAAAAGAACCAGCTGCTAGTGCTGATTGTTATGCATCTTTTCCAGAAGAAATGGCGTGGTTTGAAAGTGAAAATACAACTACACCTATGTCCGATCCTATTCGTTTAGTGACTTTCCCCCAAGGAGGACTTTATAGAGACGAAATGTTTGAGACCTTAGAACGTGAACGGAAACGTTGGTATATTGCTTTTACAGGCAGTAGTTTAGAAAGTGTTTTAGTGAGTGTTGAAACAGGTTTGGGAATATCATTACTTCCTGTAAGTACCACTAAAGAACGTCGTGTACGTAAATATAGGTCGTTAGGCGAAGCTTCACCTATGGTAGTTTCAATTTACACATGGGAAAAAGCTGGGTTGATTTCCCAGCTTGCTGATAAGATGACTACTGTATTGCACGATCGTTTCCGATCACTCTCTTAAGCTTTTAACTTATTTCATTTAAGCTTTCAGCAATTAATTTTTCCGCCATTTCCTGAGTTTTCTTCAGACCTGGCATTCTATACTCCGTATGTCCATAGTCTTGTATAGATTTCCAGCGGCCACCCCATGTCAGTCCAACTGACTCTGCAACTTGCCCATACAGTCGATACCCCTGCATAGCCCATGGATCACGTTCAGAAATAACAACTTTACCATTTCGTTTAAATGCTACATCTGCCGCTAAACCAAATTGATGGTAACTTTGATACCCTTTTGCCTTGGTTGTATTCGGGTTGCCTGCCAACATATTTTGGCGTCCTGGACTGCGATAGCCTTCAAGCAAAACAAGCTCATAACCATATTGCTCTTTCATAATTTTAAAGACCATAAGCAAACGCTGCTTATAACGTGGATTCATTTTGTCCCACTTACGATTGACCATATTGGTATCTAAAATTGAACGGCCATCAAAACTTGCTTTATCAATAGGTGAAGAATTAATCGCGCCACTGTCTTGAGAAGCATACTGCTGCTCTAATTGCGTCGCTTCAACAATTGCCGCTTCAATCAGACCTTCATCAACTTCAGGCGGTGGTGATAAGATTTCTCCATTTAATAACGCGTAAATTTGCGGGTCAGTTTTTTTCAAATATTCGGCTTCAATCCGAGTTGAGCTAATCGGGCGAGTAAAAGCAAAAACTAAAATACTGGCAAATAAGAAAAATCCTGCAATTACAATCCACCATTGTTGCAAATGCCAATGAGATTGTAATTTTTCAGGTGCAGCTGCCTGATTCATAGTTTGGGCAAATTGCCTGACCTGATTCAGTTGCCGACGTCCCTGAGGTAATAACGATAGAACAAATGTTCTACCCTTACTTCTGAGTTCATAAGACATTAAAAAAGCCAGCCCTATAGCAAGGCAGGCAAAACAAAAGAAAATTAGAAAAATCATCATGAATTTACTAATTCACCGCAAACGGACTGCGAGTCACTTTGATATCAACCGATGCTTTTGGTGCTTCCACCTCAGCTTCTGGCTCAGCTGGAGCTTTCTTAACTTCCGCAGGTTTAGCTTGAACTACCTTAGGTTGAGCGATAGGTTTTTGCTGAGCTGGCTGTATGGGGTGAGTGGGTTTAGCCACAACTTGTTGCTTAGGTGCTACCCGTTCCCCTGTTAGCTGGGCATCAAAAGGTGAAACACGTTGCTGAGTTGCTGGAGCTGTATTTTTATGAGGAGCTGGTTTAAAAATACCACTCAGTTCATTTTCTTTAGGTTGCTCAAAACCCTCATGGCTCATTGGATCTGCTTGCTCTTGCTGATCAGCTGCAACTTGCCCATGTGCAGAGGAGTTCGTCATTAATACTTGATCATGTTCCTGATCTTGATTTGACTTATTCTCAACAGTTGTAGGATCTGACGAATACGGTTGAGACAAGAACAGGAACAGTGAGATGCTTACAAACACCCCGGCAATAATACCAATGATGATATAGATTACTGGTGATCTCGACTTTTTTTTATTCGATTGCAAAACTCGAATAGAAGTTGGTTTTTCCTGAGCCATTTCGTTCCATCATCAAGGTAAATAAATTGTAATATGTGCCTGCTCTTGTGGGGCAGAAATCACATTTTGATAGGTAGATAATGCTTTATCATTTTGATTATTGAGCATAAATCTTAAACCCGCGAAGGTAAGCAATGCAAAAATCAACAAGAAAATCAAAATCCAGAAAAAAGGTAATTCGCGATGAATAATATTTCGTATCTGATCGGGAATTGCCGAGAACGGCGAAAAAGCAACTTTTTTACCTTTTAAGTAATCAATTTCGTCACCTACTCGCGCAACCAAATGATTCAGACTTTCAATAGACTCAATCCGATATTTACCCTGAAAACCCAATAATAGGCAGTAATGAAATACTTCAAGAGCCGCTAAACGATCTTTTCCACGGCTTCGCAGCTGTTCTAATATTTCAAAGAACTGATAACCCGCCAATTGAGAACCAAATAAGCTCAATTGCAAAGGACTAATTAACCAAGCATTTTGCAAATTAAAATAGCTCGGGTCTTGTTGGGTCACGATTGTTTCATCAAGCAGCGCACAAAATGCATATTTAGCATCATGAATATCATCTGCTGAAAACTGCAACTTTTTAGCTTGTTGCTCAAACCGATTAAGCAAATCTAAAATTTTTTCACGAAACCGCTGTGGGTCAGCTGGTACATACTGATTTCGAATCAAAAAGATTAAATAAAAACCATCGTGCAATAAATCGATCAAATTAATCGCCTGAAGTTTTGCTTGGGACTGACTATTATTGTTTCCTCCAGTCCCGATTTGCCCGTCATCAAATAAAGAAGGAGCACCTGTAGATTGTGACATTTTTCTCTCCTTTATCTTTAAGCGTTCATGACCGCAATCAGCTCAATACTGATATCTTGGAAGCCAGCTGGAACGTAAATACAAATCGTCTCTGAATCTAGCATGCGCTGATAGAGTTCATGATGCGGTTCGATTTCGAAATAACTCACGCCAGAACGTACTGGAATAGCCGTTGGAACTTGAATTAAGTGGTGTAATGGAATGGCCGGCAATGCTGCAACAACACGCTGCTCAACATCCAGCGTACTACCGATTTTAAATCGTAGAGGTACAATCTGAATCAATTCATGAGTCTGCATTGCACTACTTGATACGGCTATATAAAGTCTAGTGTCACGAGTAATCTTATCTGTCTCAAGACTTCCCACCCAATATGAAGGTCGAATTTCTTTAAGTGCAATACTGATATAACGACTAGAAATAATAGTGTCTAATAAATCACGCAAAATGGTGTCGAGCTGAGTAAAGCTTTCTTGCAAATTGTGATGTTTATATGCAGGTAACTGATCAACTTCATAAGCTGTCGAAAATGTTAATAATGAACCTGCTAAACGCAATAATTCAAAAAACAATCGTTCTGGATGAATTTGCGGATATTGTAAGAAATGGTTCAGACCAGCATGGGCAGTATTTAAAGCATTAACCAACCAAAACGAAACGATATCACCTGAACGGAATTCAATTAATTTCTGTTCATTTTCACGATTGTTGGTTTGAATGGTTTTAATTTTCGCCTTAATAACATTCAATGTTCTTTTTAAATTCGAAACCAATGTCTCAGATGCATCGACATGCAAAATAGGTGGAATAAATTTGCGATCAATTTCAAAAGCACCTGAACTCTGACGTTTGATTTTACCTATTGGCAAATAGAGGAAACCATCCAGATTATGATCAGGATTGCTGTTTGCATCTAATAATTTAAACACAGCTCGACGGCGTAACAAGCTGATATCTGCTTCTGTCGCATTTGTGAAAAGATCATGAGTCTCCACAAGATGCGATTGGTAACGTCCCTTCTGTGACTGGTTTTGATCGATTAAATTTTGTTTATTGGCTTGTAGTAGTGGTAATGCCAAATAAATGACCATCTCACCACGCAAATTAAGCTCATCAAGCAAAATTGGTTCAGGTAATAAGTCATAAGCCGGTGCTTGGTATATTTCACCGTCTTGCCAAATCATTTCTACCGACTCAAGCGCAAGAATATGTGTACTAAGCTGTGCTTCATCAAAACTAAGTTTTTGAACACCATATGAAAATGGCACAACAGCACGAACGGTGTGATTTAAGCGTTGTTCATGATAAGTATCTTGAATTTGGAAATGTTGAGGTCTTAAAAATAAACCTTCGCCCCACAGGACTTTTTCAGCTTTAAACATATGTCTTTACCAATCTTTATTCGTATTCATTTTTAGGCTGTACACCTAACATTTCCTGAACCATTTGTAATGGATTTTCATCTTTAATGACTTGTGCCAACCATTCATGTAATGGCATTTGACTCCATTTAATGGTCTTTTGAAGCATATAACTCACAGGACTATGTGGCTCATTGGCCTGAAAATAATCGGCTATTTCTTGTAGCACTTTCATTGCTTGCTCACGGTTAGCCAAGTGAGTTTGTGCTTGAGGCTGAAACATAGGCTGTTCTGATACGATTTGTTGTACAGGCACTTGATTTTCCATAGATGGAGTCGTGATAACAGCAGCCTGTTCTTGGGTTTGGGCAAGCCCAGTACCAAAAGCCTCTGCTTTATAAATCTTGCGTAAAGTGCTGTGAATTGTTTCAAATGCAGAATCAATTGCAGCAAAACTTGGTGAATCTAATCCCATTAAGTGATCAAGCGTCTGTTTTAAGACATTCCACTCAGTTAAAACTGAAGTAAATTCTTGATAATTTGAATATTGAAAGGTTTTAGACGTATTAAAGATCGCTTGATCAAATTGTTCCAATTCAGATGGGCCTGATTGGCTGTCATAATCTTCAGTTTGCTTACGACGAATGTTCTCGTGATATAGAAAATTATCGTAATCAAGCAAATTGTAATAAGGCACTGCGCTAGTTAAAGACACTTTCTTCAACAAACCAGGCAACTGATTAATTAAACCTTGTAATAAACCAATGCGTTGGTCCAAATCATCATCTTCAATAATCGGATGAATATCCTGCCAGTATTGGTTCAGCATGGTATGGGTTAATGTTAAACCCTTTACCATACCTTCAAAACCATTTAGATGAGTCCAGGCTTCTATTAACCATGTTAATAGACGGATATCTTTGGTTTTTTCTGTGAGCAAAGTGCTTACACTCTTTGCAACAAAATCCCAATCTGCCTGTTTCCGCTCAGCAACCCAATCCCCCTGATCTAATAGTAGATCATCCTCTGTTCTTGCTTTCTTTATTTCGTGAAATTCATTAGAAAATGAATAATCCTCACCACAAAGTAAGCTGTCATGAATGGGTTTAAGTAGTTCAGAAATATCAATACTCATCTAATTTTGGCTCTATTAATTTTAAACTTCTGATTTCAACTTTTTACTAGTCCGTTTTTTAGCGGGCTTCGCCACCGGATCTAATAAATATTGGATTTCATCATCTTTCGCATCAATCATGATCACTTTCGGCAATTTTTGATCTGCTAACGCCACTAAAATTTCAGTTGCCAAAGCAGGTAAAACTGTCGAATTTAAGATGTTATCGACATTACGGGCGCCACTATCCACTTCAGTACAACGGCTGAGTAGCAACTCGACCAAGTCATCTGAATATTGGACTTCTGTTCCATATTGTTTTTCAATTCGAGCGGTAATTTTGCCCAATTTATGTTTAATAATTCGAACCAATAAATCGTCATGCAACGGGAAATATGGCACAACTCTCATACGCCCTAAAAAGGCTGGTTTAAATTGTTTATATAAACTTGGTTTTAAATGTTCGATTAATTCTTCTGCTGTAGGCCACTCTTCAACAGGCTGATTTAAACACGCCTGCATAATTGCACTAGAACCTGCATTTGAAGTTAATAAAATTGTCGTGTTTTTAAAATCAATAACGCGACCTTCACCATCTTCTAAAGTACCTTTATCAAATACTTGGTAGAACAGCTCTTGTACATCACTATGTGCTTTTTCAATTTCGTCGAGTAGTACAACACTATAAGGATTACGGCGCACTGCTTCGGTTAACACACCGCCTTGACCATAACCCACATATCCTGGAGGTGCACCTTTAAGTGAAGATACCGTATGCGCTTCTTGATATTCAGACATATTAATCGTGATTAAATGCTGCTCACCGCCATACAGCTCATTTGCTAAGGTGATTGCAGTTTCAGTTTTACCTACCCCGCTAGGTCCAACTAAAAGGAATACACCTTGAGGTTTATTCGGATCTTCTAATTTAGCTTTCGATGTTTTAATGCCTTGAACCAATTGTGTAAGTGCATAATCTTGGCCCATTACACGCTCGCCCAATTTATCTTCAAGCGTTAAGATTTGCTTAATTTCATCATTTACCATTTTCCCAACAGGAATACCGGTCCAATCAGAAATAATTTCATTAATAATTTGAGAATTTACGCGCTCAAAAACTAATGGCTGTTGGCCTTGAAGATCAGCAAGGTCTTTGCGCATTAAATTAATCTGATCATAAGCTTCAGACTCATTAGAATGACTCTGCGCTTCTAATTCCTGAATTTTACGAACTAGCTCTAATTCTTTTTGCCATTGTTCCTGAGTCTCTTGAATCTCATTTTGTAAAGACTCTAAATGATTTTTCAGGTTCTCTAATCGTTCATGATGTATTGGAATCTGACGATGTTCATTTTCCAAAATCTGTTGCTCAAGCTTTAAGTTATGTTCTTGTGCCTTCAATTGATCAAGTTTGACTGGCTGTGCATTTTGGGTCAAGGCTACGCGTGCTGCCGCAGTATCAAGAACACTCACTGCTTTATCCGGTAGTTGACGACCACTGATATAACGATGTGAAGCATGTACGGCTGTTATAATTGCTTCATCATCAATTTGTAAATTAAAGTGCTTCTGCATCACTGGAATCATTGCACGTAGCATATCAACAGCAACTTCTTCGGTCGGCTCTTCAACCTTTACTACCTGAAAACGACGGCTTAAGGCAGCATCTTTTTCAAAATATTGTTTATATTCAGCCCATGTTGTTGCAGCAATCGTTCGTAGCTCACCACGTGCAAGAGCAGGTTTTAAAAGGTTAGCAGCATCGTTTTGTCCTGCTTGGCCACCTGCACCAATAAGCGTGTGTGCTTCATCAATAAATAAAATAATAGGGTGAGCCGAAGCCTGAACTTCTTGAATCACTTGTTTTAAACGGTTTTCAAACTCACCTTTAACACTTGCACCTGCTTGTAAAAGGCCCATATCCAAAACATGCAAATGTACATTTTTTAAAGCTTCAGGCACTAAACCTTGAGCAATTTTTAAAGCTAGTCCTTCAACTACAGCTGTTTTACCTACACCTGGTTCGCCAGTTAAGATCGGGTTGTTTTGGCGTCTACGCATTAAAATATCGAGCATTAAACGAATTTCAAATTCGCGCCCAATAACAGGATCAATTCCACCATGCTTCGCTTTTTCAGTTAAATTAATCGTATATTGATCTAAAGCTGGTGTTTTTTGAGTTTTTACATTTGGAGTAGCGACTTGTTCTAGCTCATCTTCTTGTGAAGAGGTTTTAGTTTCTTCTTGTTGTTCTACGCTCTTTTCACAAATCTCAAGAAACTTATGTTTCATTGAATCTATAGGTAAAAGATCAAATAAACTCGAAGCTCTTGTTGCAATTTGATATAAATCTGGTGCAGTTAATAATGCAACCAATAAATGACCACTACGAATAACAGGGTTTTGTTCTGCTGAAGCCAGTAACCAAGCTTGCTCAAATAAACGCACAATTGATTTGGCAAAAATTGGAGTCCGTGTATTCCCTTTTGGTAATTGAGAGATTGTCTCTTTTAAATCATCTGCCAAAGCGTCAGCTGAGATTTTATATTTTTTTAATAAAATTTTTAAATCATTTTCTAAAGGCTGATTAAGTAGCTCTAAAAATAAATGTTCAATTTCAATTTCGTAGTTTTGCTGAAGAACACAAGCATTAGCTGATTTTTCTAAAGCAGTGCGCGCAACTGTAGAAAGTTTTGTAATTAAAATTTTTAAACTACTCATCATTACTCTCAATATTTTTAAATAATTTAATACTTAAAATCATAATGCCCGTATATTACCAAAATTTAGCTTTATCCGACAAATAACCTAGCATCATAATCATTAATATGATTTGTTCGATTTCTTATCTCTATATAAAAAATCTAATATCATTAAGAACATTTAATTAGTAAATATATCTTTTCAAGTTAATAGTTTAAGTGAAAAGATATATCCTCTGCTATCCTTGATTAACCAAGCTTTGTTTCGGTAATAATTTACAACCACAAGATAATGAATCATTTACTCTTGCTGCTGATTTTCCCATGACCTGCATATTTGGATCTCCAGAAACAATCGTAGAAACCGTTTTATGCGCCGGACAAGTTGCTTTATCACCTACACATGCAATTGCAATTCCATCTATTAAAAATGCACTATTACCAGAAATGACTTGCCCTCCACCTGTCGTTGGGCAACCAATCGTAATATAAGGGCTAGCCATATTCTTCTCCTTATGTTTATAAAACGGTGAACTCAATTCGACGGTTTTTCTTTCTTCCTTCTGGAGAGGTATTATCCGCTACAGGTTTAGTCGAACCTAATCCTTCTGCAGATAAATGATCAGCAGGAATGTTTTTACTCACCAAATAATTTTTAACTGCTAATGCACGGTCTTGACTGAGTTTTAAGTTTTTAGTCGCATCTCCAGAACTATCGGTATGTCCTACAATTTTGACTTTTTTACCGCCAACTTTATTTAAAGCAACCGCCATTTCATCTAGAATTTTTTGGCCAGCATCTGTGAGCACGGCACTACCAGATTCAAATTCAATAATTCGATTTTTTAAAGCATCATCAATGACTTTCTGCTCTGCCTGATTTACAGAAAGCTGTGAAAATAATTGATATGGTGGCTGTACTAAACCTTGAAATATCTGAATAGTTGGCTGTATTTCTGTAGGATTTAGCATTTTTCCAGTCAGTTCAAATCGCGTGCCGTTAACACTTAACTTGCCCTGAGAAACTTTTTTAAGATCTGGTGTAATCACTCGCGTTACAGAGTCACTCCAGCCATTTGGAGCTGCTACTGGTCGAACTTGTATTTTATCTACCACTTGGTCTGCACCATAAACAGACTGCATTTTCATTAAAATGGCCTGTTTACTCGCTTCATTTGGCACGACACCTTCAACAACAATTGGCTGTGCTAAAGCATAATTTGCAATCGCATAAATAAAACAGCCTTTTATTAATTGTGAAAGTTTAATTTGATATTTTTGATTCATTGTTATTCACCCAAAAAAGTCTGTCTAAATAGTTTTAAACCTTGATTTAAACTTAATTGGCGTTGGCATAAAGATTGTTCTAGCGTAGCTAAACCAGCATTTTGTTCCAAATAAGTATCAATCCATTGAGCTTCTATTAAAGAAACCCAATGTTTACTATCCATATTCTGAGTAAAAATATCGCTAAGAGCTAAAATATCTGCACCCTGAAAACCGAAGAATAATACTGGCTGCTCTCGGTGTAACAATCCAATCAAGACTTCAGTATTATGTTGTTTTAAAAAACGACAAATGATACTGACCCAGAATGCTGCTATTTCATAACAATAAGCAGGATTGTTAATCGGCAAAATCAACACTTTATTTAAGCGACTAGTCCCATTTTGTAAAATTGGCTGTAGTAATAATCCCAGCCCAATCATACTTTGAGCTAATTCATAAATACTCAGCTTCATTAATTGAGCAAATGAATGCATTGTATGATTTTCATAAAAACCGATACATTCACGTTCAGATAAGACTTGAATTTGATTTGGTAAATGATTGAGCTTACCAAATAACAAGTCAGAATCTTTAATACCTCTTAAAGCACGATTATTTTGAAATAAATCGACTAAAACATGCTTATAACTATAAGGTGCATATAATAAATTTTCGTATGGTAAATCAATCTCAAGTAAATGACTGAGTACCATTGGAAAAGCTCGACCTGAACTGTCTTCGCTCGCCAGTAAATTTGCAGCTAAAAACATATTCTCTTGTGGATTTGCAATAAAGAAGTCCAATGGAGGCAACGTACCATATGCCTCTTTGAACGTAGTCGATTGCATTGCATATTCCAGCGCTTCTGTAATCCACTGGTCAAGCACCTGTATTAAGGCATATTGACCCTTTGTTTTTAAGAAATCACCGCGTGCCGGACTTTTCCCATAATACAGAGGAGTTGTTTTTAATGTATGCATTAGACCTCCTCCTTTAATGTTGAGGTTATTTTCCCTGTCATGGCTTAACTCCCGCAGCTGGTTGAGTTGCAGCAGGTTGTGTTAATGCAGCAATTGGATTTGCAGGTTTCGCAGGAGCAGCTGCCTGAGCTGGTGCTTGCTGCGCCGATACAACACGGGCAGCTTTATCAGCAGTAACTTTGTCAACCAATTGCATACCAGAGTAACCGCGACTTGAACCAATACTGCCTGAGTTACTACTAATAAGACGGAAGTTCATTTTCACAAACAATGATGGATCCGTCTTACTGCGCCAAAGCATTTCGAAACCACCGTTCTGCTCTTTACGCTGTGCACTATCAATCAAGCGGTTAATGCCATATTCACCTGGTTCATCAAAAATCGTATGCGTTTGACCTTGTAAATCTACAGCCGTAATACGTGCACCAGGAATGCTGCCTTGATTTGGCCAAATAAAGTTAACCCATTGCTGTACACCATTTTCATAAGTCATACGCTGACCATCAATGTCAACGGTATATGAAAGCAATTGCGGGTTTTGAATTGGGTAGAACTGGAAGTTAGACTGATTCGTTGCTGGAGCCGCTGGTGCTTGACT
Organism: Acinetobacter sp. ABJ_C5_2; assembly: GCF_044538485.1. Classification (NCBI taxonomy): domain Bacteria; kingdom Pseudomonadati; phylum Pseudomonadota; class Gammaproteobacteria; order Moraxellales; family Moraxellaceae; genus Acinetobacter; species Acinetobacter sp. ABJ_C5_2. Next base: position 17,937 of record NZ_JBIUCS010000030.1, read on the forward strand.
ATTTAATTCCCCAGTTGCCATACCATTTGTAGGTGCAACATAGCGCTGGAAATTCATCACAAATTGCGGGTTTAAACTAATACCCAAATCTTTCCATGTTTTTGAAGTTAAGGTATAGCCACGACGAATAACAAATGGGTCTAAGCTCTCTTTAACAAAACGGGAAATGCTACCGTTTTCACCAAGAATTTGACCAATTTCACTACTTGTTGCTTGTAAAGAAGCGGATGAGTTAAATGGATATTTCTTAGCAAGATTTGTAGTAAATGGCTGGTACGCTTGCATAACCCAAAGTTTATTAATTTCATCTTGGGTAGGCGTAATTAAACTTTCAAAGGCTTGTGTAAGAGGACTCACCACTAATTTTTGTAAAAGTTGCTGATCAATTTCACTGAAACCAACCGCCATTTTTTCATCTACAATTTTTTGAGTCTGATTAAATACCGATGTCTGCTCATTTAGGGTTTGCTTAACCAATGTCATTGCACTTGGTCCAACCTCACCCGCATTTTTAAGTTCATTAAACTTACTACGTACCAAAGCAAGATTCGTCATATATTCATCAAGTAAAGATTTACCTTGTTGATCATCACGCTTACGAACCAACTGATAGAACATTTGATATTCTTGAGAAATAGCACCTTGAGCATTAGTAGCTGCTTGATTTGCTAATTGTTTATCATCACGGTTTAAGACTTTACGTTTAAACCAAGCAACAAATCCTTTTTGAGGAGCAGCTAACTCTGCTTGAACAACTGGATTGTCCCAATTTGTTTCAATAGCTACACGTTCAATAAGAGTACGAATTGGTGAATTTTGTGGCTCACCTAATACATCAATATTTTTGACTTGCTGAGCAAATTGATTTGCTTTTGCATAGTGAATACCACTTAAGAATTTTCTCCATTCAGCGATATATTCTTGTTTATAAAGTGCTGTGAGCTGCTTTCTAATTTGCTCTGGGCTACCCGAGAAAGTTAAGTCATCAGATTGACGACTATTTAACACCCAGTCTTTACTATCTGTAGGCTTATCTGCTGCTTCCTCAATGGCTTTTTCTACATAGTCATTCCAAGCTTTTTGAGTAAATACACCTGGTAATGCATAGCTGCCCAATACAACATTTTTATTTGCCTCACCAACAATTTGACTTACTGTCAAAGCTGGGAAGCGAACAGCAGCACGCATTTTAATTTCGTTATAAACACGGTCACGTGCTGGCATACCTCTAATCACAGAGAGCAATACTTGACGTGTCTGATCAACTAATTGAGAGTCAGCATCCAAAATCGGGAATTGCTTGTCATTTGCTAATGTCATTGCATACGACAAAATCTGTTCAGCTTCCTGAATCATATCTGCACGTGGCATTTGCCCTTTATTGGCATCCAGCCAAGAACGCCAGAAACGCGTTACCTGATCGCTTAAGTGACTTGCATCCATATATTGTGGATTACTCATCATCAAATATGCTTTTAACGCATTATAAGCATCTTGTGGATTGGTATCTGACGGTTCTAAATATTGCTGAGTTTGAGCAGTTTGCTTAATCTCAACGTTGGTATGATTTGCTTTTAAAGTCGCTTCGTTATTTTTTACACGTTGCAAATACTGAGCAATATTTTGCTGAGTAGGTGTTAAGACAATTTGTTTAACGCCTTTTAAATATTCAGCTTTTAATTTTTCACGTAACTCATTGCCTTGATATAAACCAAAACTAAATTTTAGAGGTCTATTTTCATCAAACTCGTCTAATTGCTGTAGACGTCTTTGTAAAATCAGTAGGGCTTCCAATTGAGTTGATAATTGTTGGCTTGAACCCTTCTCTAACTGAACAACTTTATTTAAATCAGCTTGAACTTCAGAAATAAGCTGTTGGTTATTGCGATATGACCAAACCCATACACCCAGAATAATTGAAACACCCGCTAAAGCACCGATAAATGCAATGTAGCGTTGACGTTTTCTGCTTGTATTAACATGCTGTTTAACTAAATCTTTATCTTTTAAAATGACTTCTGAAAATAGGCCTTTTAAGAAATAACCATGGTTAGGTGTTGTTTTTAATTGATCTCTTACTTCATTTTGTGCAATTTGAGAAAGCTGAAACTCTTGTGCAATTTGCTCAGTCATTGGACTTTCTATTACACCTTCTTGCAAGGCACTTGTGAAATAGAAACCACGGAAAACTGGCTGGAACTGGTAAGGATTGTCTTCAAATAGTGTAGCAATAAAACTTTTGAGTGCAGGTTTTAATGTTTTAAATTCTAATGGAAAAGTCATCACACTCGGTGAGATATTTTGAGAATGTCGACGACTAAGGTGAGTCGAACTTACCCCTTTTAAGCCGTCATAAAGAATAGTGTAATGTTTCTCAAAAAGATCTACCGCATTATGAGAAGAGTTTTGCTCATATGGTAATGTTGCACCCCATGCCTGATTATATTCTTGTACTTCATAGAATTCGAAAAACTCGGTAAAACCCGCAATCAAATCCATTTTTGAAAAGACTAAATAAACAGGTACTACAACTTCTAAACGTTCAGTTAAATCTTGAATACGAGCACGTAAATTTTTAGCAAGCTTCAATGAATGTTCAGGGCTTTGGCTCACCAGCTCAGCAATACTTACAATAAGAATTAACCCATTTACCGGAGCTTTAGAACGGTTTTTCTTTAATATATTTAAAAAACCTAACCACTCTGAATGATCTTCGCTATATACCGAATAACGACCAGCCGTATCTAATAAAATACCCTCTGTAGAAAAGAACCAGTCACAATTACGGGTACCACTTAAACCAGCCGAAACCATTTTTTGATGGGTTTCTTCAAAAGGGAACTTTAAACCAGAATTATAGATCGCAGAACTTTTACCAGCGGCTGGGTTACCAATAACCATATACCACGGCAATTCATATAGTGCTGCATTACCCTTCTTATCGCCTAATTTTGACTTACGAATCAATTGAATAGATTCTTTCATTTGTTGGCTGATAAGTTGCAGCTCTTCTTTATCTTTATTTTTGCCGTACTCTGCTTGAGTATCTTTTTCAATCGCTTCAGCAAGCTCTTCACCTTGAACCGCATGCTTCTTGCGCTGAATTAGCCAATAAATTCCATAAACGATGAGCCCTAAAGCATATGCAGATGCTAAAGCCCAAAATATATGGCGAGGAATTGAAGTATAGGAAGACATCAATGCCACGAACAATGACAAGGCGATAATTGCTTTAGGATTCGTGATGTACTGCCACAAGTAGCCTAAAATTGTATGCATTCTATTCTCGTTCTAAGTTCAAAGTTTAAATTAGCTATTCAACACCATCGCATCATCTTCTGAATTTTCAGTGACACTCTGCACAAAGGTATGTGCTGACACCGTATTTTCTCCAAAGACAAAAGGAACGATATGTTCAGGAAAATGCATACTGAGCATAAAGCCATAAATATCAACTAAATGCTGGGTATGCCCCAATGAAGATTTCACATAAATAAAGTGATGTGGTTCAACAGAAGTTTGTGTAAATTGCTGCTGCAAATGCTTCGCTGCTTTTATATCTGTCTGGTCTGAAAGAATAAGTACATATGGCTCTTCCCCTGCGTACTGCGGTAATTCATTTAAGTTCAGCGTATTAAGAACTTTTGCTGTTTTTTCTTGACCAATCACAATTTTTAAATTTTTAGCGGGTTCAAGTTCTTCAATTTTTAAAGAGGGATCTGCAATAAGGCAGCTTGCCGCGAACTCCGCCGGAATATAGTCCTTAACCATCCAAGACTTTTCATCAATCAGGTCTTGATCTATTTCTGAATCAACAGCAAGCACGAGAAAAACTTCATGCTCTTTCTTTTGAATACGTTTTAATAAATGAATAAATTCTTGATAAGCCACACGCTCTCCCAAAAAGTGATATTCGATATGAACTTTTTGGGAAATAATGCCAACTTCAGTAAAGAATTCTAAAATCAAATCATTACTTTGCTCATCATTCCATATATGCAATAAATCCTCTGGAAGAAGAATGTGTAAATTCAGTCGATTTAAACGATGTACTTCAACTACAGGTGTTTCTGTATCTTCATATTCAGAATTTGGGTCAACCCATGCAGGATGCATGTGATATTCACGGATCTGATGAGATTCATAAAATAAAATTGAACGCTTTAAATGTTCAGCCAAGTGATACAAATTCTCTATGTTTTGTTCTAATTGCTGTCTTATTAAAGACATAATACGAACTTGTCTTGGTGAAGCTGCGTATTGAAAATCCTCTTCACTCGACTCAGCTAAATCTTTAATTCGATAAGATAAAAGAGGCAATCCATAAGAATTTAACAACTCATCATCAAGTTCGGGGCTTTTAAAATCTTGTATTTCTTCAATAATCGTTTCATTCTCACCTAACGCATGTATAGCGAAAGCAGAGTAAATATGAAAATCTAGCTGTTCTAAAGGCTGATCAGGTGTAGTCTGTTGTTTTTGACTATCATCATCTTGACTTTGATTTGCAGCTTTCTCTTTCTTTTCTTTATAGCTTTTATAAGCGCTATAAATCAGCCAAGGCGATAAAATCGCCAGTGTAATGATTGCCGGTAACAAAAGAAAATAAAGGAAAAAATCTCCTTTATCAGGGTTATATTGAACATCACGCCAGTAGAAAATAATCAATCCACTAACAATTGTAAAAATAGCGATGAATGAGAGTAATATTTTTTTAATCATATTTGCTCTCCAATAAGGCTATAACATGTTTCATGGCTATGTGTACTAGGCTTGCGAGACATTAAAAAAGCACCTTGCCCTAAGCCACTTTCTTGGCTTTGAGTTAGGCGAACAGGTTGTATTTCCGACTCATCCAGTATCAATCTTAAATCGATTGATAGAGTCGGACTGCACCATGTTTCTACGATTTTTTTGAGCTTTAAACTAAGCTCTTGATGAGGTAAAAACTTTAAATATTGCTGACGCTTAAGCGGACCAATCTGAATCTCAATTTTTCCATCAATTTGTTGAATCGTTTCTCCACAAAACGTATTTATACCAAGTAAGCTAGGTTGGCTTCCGCCCAAAGTTGTTAACTGATCACTTGCTAACTTAAATGATTCTTGTATGAACTCTTTAATTGTAATGTCATGCTTAAATATACAACTCAACATTGTTTTCAAAGCATGAACGGTATTATTCTGCCCCTGCATTAAGCCTGAAAATTCGGCAAAATATTCATCTAAATCTTGTTGTTGATGTTGTGATCGAACATAACCATTTAAAGCATGCAGAATATCCAGATAATCATTTTTATTTTCTATTTCATATCGCACAGGCAAGTGATAAGTAATACTTGACTCGACATACTGACTCGTTAACTTGTGATTAAATAAACTCAGAAACTCTTTAGTTTCAGCTCGTTGCTGCCGTGGAGCCTGCTTAATTTTATTTGTATAGGTATAAGGTAACGCACCTTGTATACCAGTAAGACCAACGATCAAGTTTGTTAAATGAACACGCTCATCTACTAATTCTAAACTTTCAATTTCAGTAGCCGGAAAGTTTAAGTTAAATGAGGTCTCAAACTTAAAATGATCAGTCCACGACGAAAAAGCATCATTAGCTGGGCTATGACGCAATAACCGTGTTGCTTGAATAAATTCAAAAGATTTAGGGCGTTGAAATAACTCAGCCGTTATAGAAGAGTCTTGCCACCAACGTTCTGACTGCATTGGTATAACTCCTGCTGAGATGAATAATCCTTAACCACCAAATCAACAAAACTATTAATTTGAACCTTTAAATTAAAAACACGACTTAATAGTTGACTAAAAATATATAAGCTATGCCCTCTAAACACTGATGAATCAATTTGTAATTCAGCTTTTACCCCTCTCACAAACATTGGAAATGGTTTGCCATCTACAAGTTTATGAGTAAGTGAAAATTCTAATTTTTTAATTGATTCAATAATTAAATAATTTTCTTTTGACTGCGGTAAGTTATATAAAGCCAACAGCTCTTTAACATGAGAAACAGCATCCCCTTTCATAAGCGCTAAGCTATTTAATGAAAGATGCGAAATTACACGCCATTGCTCACTTTGACCTTGTTCAAACTTATAAGGCTTTGTTGGTCGCTTTAAAACAATGGCACGTCTAGCCAAGCTACTGTCATTTAAATTTAATACGTTATTAGACTGACCCAGTGCTTCATGAGGCAAGTCACGGTTTGAACATAATAATTTGGTGCTAATAAAATCTGAACGTGTTGAAAATGGATTTAGATTTTTAGAAATAATGGAATAGCCCATTTCAACAAAATTAGACTGTAACTTTTGATAATTCACTGAGTAAAAAAAGCGAGCTGTATCATTATGATAATGGCTCATCGCAAAAAACGGTAAAACAGGAACATAGCTTTCTTCCTGATTTGTTTTTTCACGCACCATATTCATCTCAAGTATTGAATATACTTGATAAAATTCAGGATGGTGAGCGTCTGTAACCAGTGGATATTCGAGTTGCTTATGAACTATTTTTTGAGGTTCCGCATATTTTTCAAACAAGTTGATTACTGGGGTAGTAAACAATTTAAAGTTTGCAATATTTAATTCAGAATAGTTTCTAACAACGGCTTGATCGTTTAAATTTAATTTGAAATGAATGAGAAGCTCAAATTCAGATACTTGCTGAGGTACAGTCTTTAAAAAATCTAAATCGAGTTTAAGATAGCTAAACTTTTCTGGAAAACAAAAATATTCCATCAACAAACGATAAGCATGATGCGTATGTTGATCGAGGGGTAATAAACTTTCTTGTTCAGAAAAACCTATTAACTCGAATGGATTCTTACCCAACTCTACAATCGTTTGACCATGTTTAACCGCAAAACTGGTCCCTTTTTTGAAAATACTATCAAGTACTTGTAAAGGAAAATTAGAGATAGCATCTAAATAAATAGGAAGCTTCTCATGAATTAAGCATGCATGAGCACTATTAAAAATTTCAAATTTAAGGCTCAACGTCGCATTTTGGTTTAAGTGCATATGTGCACTAGGTGTAGTTTTAAAATCTAAACCACTTAAATGAATAGGTAGTAATTTAACATCTTGAGTTGTATTAAACTCACATTGTACCCCTTTGAAACTACGAGATTTCAAAACCGTATGATCAGGTACAAGATGAGACTCTGTCAGCTGTTTAATTTTATTAATATCTTCAAAGCTAACAACTGAACAAGCAGGAAAATGACGCAAGTATTGAGGAAACATCACCTCAAATAGAGAACGAGTAAAAACATCATAACTGTCTGTAAGTTTTTTATCGATTCGAGCGGCAATCAGCGAAAAAGCCTGAATCAGACGTTCAATATGCGGGTCATCAATTTGCTCTTGATTTAAAGATAAGCGCTGAGCAATTTTTGGATATTTTTGGGCAAATTCTCGAGATTGCTGACCAAATTCTTGTAATTGTTTTTCATAAAACGGTAAAAGCTCTTCTATCACAACACACCCACTACGCTTAAGTTCTCGCTGAAATTACATACTGCTGCGTTGTTGGTTTTAACAATGCATCAAATACAACAGGTTCATATAGAGGATGAATATTTAGATAAGCCTGAATACTTAAACATAATGCGCCCATATTATGTCCATCTAACAACATCTCTACCCGTATTTGTCTTAGCCGAGGTTCATGAGCTGCTATTGATTGCTCAATTGATTGACAGATTTTATCCCGATCCAGAGGATTGGCTGTAGAAAGCCCAACAAAATCAATAATCCCGAACTGAAGTATCGATTTTTTTACAAACGGATAGTCATCAACCACATGATCTAACTTTGCTACCCGACTATTGAGCAAGTCTTCTAAATCGTTTGCGACTGATTCTCTTAATTGCTGAATAGAAAGACCTTTTGCATAATCTTCACTTTCTGGAATTAAGCGATCAAATAAAGTTGAACGAAATCCGTATGGATAAAGCCGATCTAAGTTCATTCGAGTTCACAACAAAGCATATTTAGAAACAGCAGAGGCTAACTTTATGTCAGCCTCCACCAAATATTCACTTAAATAATTAAGCTGCGTAAGAAGCTGTATTATTAGAAAGTGACCATTTCTTAGTAACAGCACCTTTAGCAGTACCGTTAATATCTTGTTGGTTATAAGTCCACTCAACAGCAGCATATTTCAAGCCAAATGCTTCTGTAGGAACGCCTTCTTCGTTAACAGTTGGAGTCACGCTAGAAACTAGAACGTGCTTCAATTTGATTTGTAAGTACTTGATACGTTTATCGCCATTTGCACGATAAAAGTCGATTTGTACTTCATCAAATGTATAACCAGCTGAACATGCTTCCCATAGTTTAGGGCTAGTAGCATCTAAGTCTTTCACGAAAACCATGTCAGAATGTTCAACACGTTCAGCAGTATGGCCACCTACGCTACTTGAAGTAGCAGATTTAGGTTGACGAATGTTATGAGACCAAGAGTTAACTTCTAACCAACCTTTGTGCTCAGAATCACGAGATTCTCCATCAACTTTGTATTTACCGCGAAACTCAACGTATATATCTTTCATTTAGAACTTTCCTATTTTTAATTTAAAGTTATTCTTTAGCTGACCTTGATTAATTTGAGGACTGAGGTAACTCAGTGACAAGTCGTAAAGAAACCGACAACTCATCCAGCTGGAAATGTGGTCGCAAGAAAACCACAGATTTGTAGTGACCTGGTTGAGCAGGATCTTCTACAACTTTTACAGACGCTTCACGTAATGGGTATTGAGCTTTTGCTTCTTGAGAAGCACCGTCATCAAGTAATACATACTGTGACAACCACTCATTTAAAAATGCTTCAACATTGCCAGCAGAAGCAAAACTACCCACTTTATCTCGCATCATTGCTTTTAAGTAATGTGCAATACGTGAAACAGCCATGATGTACTGAATTTGACTTGATAAAGCCGAGTTTGCATTGGCAGTATCATTGTCATATTTTTTAGGTTTTTGAGTTGATTGTGCGCCAAAGAAAGCTGCGTAATCTGTATTTTTACAATGTACTAACGGAATAAAGCCTAGATCGCTTAGCTCTTTCTCACGGCGATCTGTAATTGCGATTTCAGTTGGACACTTAAATACAACTTCACCATCTTGTGTTTTAAATGTATGGACTGGTAAACCTTCAACTAAACCACCACCTTCAACACCACGAATAGCAGCACACCAACCATGCATGTCAAATGCATTTGTTAAACGAGTACCAAAAGCATAAGCTGCGTTCATCCACAAATATTCATTGTGGTTTTCACCAGAAACATCCTCAATAAAATTGAAGCCTTCTGTCGCAGTACCTTCTTTTGGATGATATGGGAGACGACCTAGAACATGCGGCAAAGTCAATGCAACATAACGTGAATCTTCACTGTCACGGAATGAACGCCATTGAACATATTCAGCCGTTTCAAAGATTTTTGAAACATCTCTAGGACGATCAATATCTGTAAATGACTCTAGACCTAAAATACTTGGGCTAGCAGCTGAAACAAATGGCGCATGTGCTGCTGCTGCAACATGAGAAATTTGTTCAAGCAAATACATGTCAGATGGTGTGCGGTCAAACTCAAAATCACCAATTAATGCTGAGTATGGTGCGCCACCAAAAGAGCCGTACTCTTCTTCATAAATTTTCTTAAATAAAGTGCTTTGATCAAAGTCTGTAGCACCCTGAAAATCTTTTACCAACTCTTTCTTTGTCGTATTTAACATACGAATTTTAATGAGCGGATTTGAAGGAGTTTCTTGGCAGAAGTAATAAAGACCACGCCACGTTGATTCAATTTTTTGAAATTGCTCATTGTGCATAATCTGGCTTAACTGACTTGAAATTAGCGCATCAATTTCTGCAATACGCTTATCAATTGATAAAGTCATATTTTCAGAAACAGTAATGGTTCCAGCCATTACTTCTTTAGCAAGTTCACCAATTAAACTTTTAGCACGTGAATGTTCTTCGTCATTTCGTGCAATACGACTTTGCTCAACAATCGAATCTAAAAGATTAACTTCTTCATTTTCAACAAGTGGCATCGCTGCTGATTGAGTATTATTCATGGTCAGCCTCCGCACTTAATTTACGGATCTGATCAGTATTTTTAAGAACTTCATCAAGCAAATCTTCTAAACGTTCACTGTTAGAAATTTTGTTTCTTAAATCAGTTAAACGTTCACGCGCTTCAACGAGTTTCTTTAATGGATCAACTTGCTGAACAACATTTTCTGGACGAAAATCTTCCATTGACTTAAATGTTAAATCAACAGCCATTCGTCCACCCTCTTCAGTTAGCGTATTATCTACCTGAAAAGCAGCTCTTGGAGACAACGACTCCATTACTTCATCGATATTATCTAAATCTACATTAATAAATTTTTTATCTTTTAACTTTGTACGTTCAAGCTCAGATGCTGCAGAAAAGTCACCCATCACACCAACAACAAACGGGAGTTCTTTTGCTTCTTTTGCATCACCAATTTCAACATCGTAAGTAAGCTGAACACGAGGAGGTCGAATTCGTTGAAGCTTCTTTTGTACGCTTTCTCTTTTAGCCATAAGGTTCTATCCCAGATTATTTAGTTAAAGGGTCAAAAGGCGAACTTTTTGATTTACTAACACTCGCAACAGGCGCTGTTTTTGGTTTAACAGCAGGTGTTTTTACTGGAGTTACTGTATGTTTAGTTGTCGTTCGAGGAGTAGAAACTCGATTACGTACTACATTTTGTTTTCTATAACTTCTTTTTTCATTATCAGCCGAACCACCTTCAGAGCTCGCTTTGAAATTCGATGGATCAGGTGCAGGCATTGCTGTATGAATATTTTCAATTAACTGCTTTGCAGGAGGATATGTTACATCATTCGTTAAATACCGCATTTCCTGACCACGCATTTGTTGCAAAGAGTTATTTGCAATGCTTACACCAGATAAAAACAATACATCTGTTAATAACGAACCACGAACGTTTTGACTCTGTAATTGACTAGCTAAATTTAAAGCTTTAACTGGTTGGTTAGTCTGATAAAACCGCATCGCTGCTTTAGCTAATAAATCATTCTTTTGAGTAGAATTATCTGTATCGCATACTTGTTTAAAAAGACTTAATAACTCAGGATCAGTTTGACCTTCAATTATAGGGTTTTTCTTAATACAGCTTTTCTTTAGTTTTATAGGTTCTAATTCTGCAGCTTGTGCACAAGATAAACCAACACAGTTACCAATTAAAAAAAGTATCAAAACACTTTGCTTTAACACAACTTTCATTCCTCTATCTTCTTATTTAATCAAGGTTTTACTGAAAAATTAACATTTTATAAATATCAAAAAATCAGGCTTAAACCTTATATTCAAAAAATTTGAATGCAGTTTATCATATAATTAAACATATTTTATATAAAATTCATATCAAACTAAACTAAAAGTAAATAGTTTAGATGCTTATAAAATATAGCTTAATAAAGTTTTTCTAACAAAAAAATAATAATGTTATTTTTTGCAAATAAAAATAAGATATTGATATACAACATTTTTTATGAAAAATAAAATTTCAGCAAATTTATTTTAAATATTGGTTCTTATATCTTATGAAACAATTTCTTAAGAATAATTAATCTTAGATGACATTAAAGTTAATTCTATTTGGTTAGTAACAACTCAAGTTGACTTAACACAAACCACGCCATACATAAAGTTAATAAATTTGTCAAGACTAATCTGTCTATTTATTTTAGTTTGATAAAAAAAATTTGAGCACGTTAAAATTAATATTTATAAAAGAAGATACTTACGTATCTTCTCGAATACTGATATCAAAATAAGATAAAAATCTGATTTCTAGCTAATTTCTATACTTTCACATGTTTTTTTCATAAATTAGAGTTTCTATTAAAAAAATTATCCAGTTATCTTTTTTTTAAACGATATTGATAAACTAGAATCATTGGTAAGCAACGAACTACACTCAGCAAGCACACCAACAAAGGCAGTTCCAGCCGCAATTCCACCAATGTTCTGATTGACTGGAATTTTAGTCTTTGCTTTTTCTAAAGAATGTATTGGACCTTTAACTAACTTAAGGTTTAATTTAAGTTCCACTACTATTCGCTTGTTGTATTCTTACTAAAATAATCTTGTGGGTATGGATCTAGGCCTTTTAAATTTTTTCTATATTTCATTACACTAATCTGAACGCCATCATCAGTTAAAAAATCATTATAAAAATCCTGCTCTTTAGGATTTTCAAAACCCAATTTTTCAAATATTTGCTCTGATAATATTCCAAAATTTTCATAACTTTTACGATAACCAAAGTAATTCACAAAAGCCATCAAAGCTGCTATCCCAAATATCCCCCAAACTCCACACAATTAGACGTAAAAAAGAATCCCAAGAATAAGAAAATCTAAATATATAAAATAATAACAGTGAAATTGATATCACTGTCCATGACAACAAGGTAAAATAATAGGTCTGCATAAAAATAGCTTTATAGCCTTTTTTTTACCGATCGCCCCATTTCATAAATCTTATATAATAAGCCAGACTTAGGGTCGAGGATTGCATAAACTTGATAGCGACCATCTACAGGGATGTCACTAATTACAGCTATCAGTTCATCATTTTCTTTAAAACGAACCGTCGTAAATTGCCCCACTAAAGAATGTTCGTCTATTTCCCCCGTAAAGGTGATGCCATCTTTAGCTTTACCTGCCATTACTAGTATAGGAGCGCTGGTAAGCAACGAACTACTTTCCGCGAGTACACCTGCAAAAGCGGTACCTGCTGCGATGCCCCCCCCCACATCCTGATTTACAGGTATTTTAGATTTGGCTTTATCTAAAGAATGGATTGGGCCCTGAACCAGTTGAAGATGTAATTTCAAAATCTTTACCTTTAGATAACCTTTTAGCCTTTAGTTATTATCCCTATTCTTTTATTTTTGCTCTATATAATTTTCTGGGTATGGATCTTTTTTAATAACTTTTCTATATTCATATACAGACTCTAAAAGAATTTTATAATCATCACTATAGTGGCGTCCAGATAATAAAAAAATTTCTGTTGGATTTTCGAAACTATAAATTTTAAATATCTCTTCTGATTTCTCTGAAAAATGTTTGAGGGATTTGACAGCCCCCTTCATAATAAAAATAATTACAAAATAAAATAATAACTCCGCCAAAGATTATAAAGTTATCTATAGAATAATCATCTATATATATAAATAGTCCTATCATCATAACTACAGTAAGAGCATATAAAACTTTAGCTCCTTTCGTAGCTGAGACCTTATACTTCTTAACGGAGGCTCCCATACCGACTTGCATATAAAGTAAGCCTGTTTTAGAACTCAATATAGAATAGAGTTCATATAAATTTTTTCTAATCGTCTAGCGACACAAATAACATATTCATTTTCAACTATTAGAGCACGATGAAATTACCTATGCAGATTTTTCCATCTGTTTCCATAACAACAGGCTGTACATGTAAACGGCTTTGCGAGGCGAGAAATACCGTTTGCGCAGACAATGAAACACTTTCTGTAACACCACTCAAAATTGCTGAAGATGCAATCTGAGTATTACCAGACTTTCCAAATGTACTTAAAGAGTCATCATAAATTTCTAGTCTTTGAATGCGGCCTTCAAATTTAATTAAATCATACATTCCGTTCTATTTGCTCTATATAGCTTTCTGGATATGGATCACTTTCAATAATTTTTCTATATTCATATACAGATTCTAGTAACAAATGATCTTTTTCACTCAAATAACGACTTGGCAATAAAAAAACCTCTTGCGGATCTTTAAAGCCATACAAACTAAAAATTTGTTCTGACTTTTCTGAAAAATGTTTTAATGAGTTGGATGCATTTTTAATAATAAAAAATAAAATAAAATAAAATAAAATAGCCACTCCTAAAAAAATTAATATATCAACCTGATTAAAACCTCTTGCCCAAAAATAAATTAAAGATCCTAAAAAAATTGTTATTGCGTACCAAACATTTCTACCTTTAGCTATAGAAGTCTGATGAGCTTTAACAGAAGCTCCCATCCCAACCTGCATATGAAGTAAGCCTGTTTTAGGGCTCAATACTGAATAAAGTTCATACAAATTTTTTTCAAGACGTCTTACGACACAAATGACATATTCATTATGTTCAAATAACGCAAGATGGAATTGCCCTACGCAAACTTTACCATCGATTTCCATAACAACTGATTTGACATGTAAACGACTACGTGAAGCGAGAAATACAGTTTGTGCAGACAATGAAACATTTTCTGCCACACCACTCAAAATCGCTGAAGATGCAATTTGAGCATCACCAGACTTTCCAAATGCACTTAAAGAGTCATCATAAATCTCTAATCTTTGAATGCGACCTTCAAATTTTAACATCTCATACATTTTAAACGCTCACTATCGCTTTCATAAACTCTTCATATTCTTCATCTGCAGTTTGGAATTTTTTTTCATTTCTAGATGTAGATTTAAATATTGACTCTTTTTTAGGGTCAGATGCTAATTTAAAAGCTGTTTTTTGACACCAATCTTCCATTGCATCATCCAAAACATATTTTTTAAGTAAAATTTCTGCGCTAATTAAGCCTAATGTTATAAGATTCAATCCAGCAATTACTCGAGCACTCATTAAAAATGCGACTAGAGCATTCGCTGTGAATTTAGTTAAAACTCTTTTAATTACTGCATTTTTGCTATGTTGTAAAATAGCACTAGCTAATACACCTGCCTGTCCAATTAACAAGCCTAAGTTGATCAAAATTCTGGTAAATAACATTGTTTGGATAACAAGTGAGTTCGTCTCTTTTAAGGTTTTTGAATCTACATATAAACCAGTTATTCCACCTAAAGTTCCAAGACTTCCAGCAGTTAATCTAAATGCTGCTGCAGAGGCCGCTGCACCTGTGGCAGTTCTACGGCTCCAACTCTCACCTAACATATCAAATGCAACAGCAGATACCGAGAACATCGAACCTACTAATTGTACCGATAGCTCTGGCTTATCTTTAATATCAGATTTCCAAGCATCATATTGGAAATAAAAATTCAGTAACTCAAAAACACCTACGATAGCAAGTATTCGATTTTTGGTAATATCAGGTTGCCCTTTAACTGCTAAGGATACTGAGTTTTTAATTTCTATCGCCCTAGTATTGCGATAAGTATAAGTCATACCACTTTGCGGTAAAGACGAAATTGCAGCAGCTCTAAATTCTAGATTATACATCAATCTCATCAATGGGATTTGTTGAGCCAAATTTCCTGATCTTAAATATAACAATTGAGCTGTATGACGTTGAGCACCTTCACGCGCCATTATAGTAATTGTACTAATATTTATTGTTCTTAAACGTATATCACCAAACTCTTTTAGAGCCGTATTAAGCATCAAAGATATCCAGTAGAACAGTTTATCTGGCCATTTAAAATCATTTGCCGAGATAAATTTTTTCCCCTCAATACTACCCAACCAACTATCAAAGGCAGCATCGGCTGCGGTAAACATACTAAAACTCTGTTTACTATAATCCAGTAAGTCTTTTGCTGAACTTGGGCTTTCAAATATCTTGGCATACTCATCCATCAAGACTTTGTTATTAAAACAATAGGCTCTCAAGAATAGGTTTTTATCCGAAACTTTTTTTTCACATATCCATTTATTGAGTAAATCTTTCCCTTTTTGCAATAAATTCATGCCATACATTAAGTCCATAATAACCGCATGAAAAATAAAGCCATTGCTTTCTTTCGGTGTTTTACCCTGTTTCAATTCCTCACTCTGGTCAAAATAGAACAGACCTTTTAAAAGATTAGAAGAAACCAGCCAGTTATAATGATCATCTACATAGCGAGCCGCAGCAGCATAACTCTCTTCTGATTTCTTATCGACATCCTTACGGAACTTTTCCAAGCCATTCAGATCTAACTGTGCTTGATACTTTTTCCATGCATGATCGCCATCCACAGTCGCTTGTTTAACAGCCTCTGCTCTCTGTTTTTCAAGTTCGGCTGCAGCTTTTGCAGGCGCATTTTTTTCGAAATTTTTAAGATTCTCAAGTCCCTTTTTATCACCCATACGTTCAGCTCTTTGAATCGCTGCTTGAAGATAAGGTTCTGTAATTTTCTTCCTTTGCTGTTCATTTGAATCAATAATTTTGAACTTTGCCTGAATAGAGTTTGCAACTAAGTTTTGCTTCATATTATCAATCAAAGTCATAGTTTGAAGCTTATGTTCGTTGCTAAAGCCGTCTTTATTTTCTTTTAAGAAACTATCAATCCCTTTAAAGCTTAATATATTACGATCCTCATTTAATTTAGAAGTAATTCCAATCGGATCATAAAGCGCAACACCAATATGCTCTTTCGGTTTCTCACTAAATTTCTTGTTTATTGCTCCCCAACGAGCAGAACCATATGATTCTAATGGCAATGCAACAGCACTTAACTGGGCACTAGAAAGACAATGTTGCTGGACAGCTCCTTTTGTTACATCAATTTTTTGCCAGTAGCCTGAAGTCGCATACTGATCAGCATTTTTTTCAAATTGTTCTCTCATTTTTTTGGTGAGTGGAGCGTGAGCATGAAGCAAATAGACCGTCTGGGCATCATCATTATTTACAGAAGGAATGGTAATTAAAGAAGCGTTAGCACTATGCCCAGCTTTATTACAAGCAAAATCTTGAGCAACAATTGGAGCTTTACTCCCTATAGGAAACTCCTGATGAAACCCCTTTTTATTAGTAATATACGCAACCCATTCTTTTTTCCCGGATTTTCTTTTTATAAGTAAGTAAATATATCCTGAATTAATCATTCGAACTGTATATTTATATTCCTTAAGTGGAACATTAGTAACATTGGCCCCTAATTGTGCCGGTAATGGTTTTACTCCTAAACGAGCTACCGAATATTTAAGAGGTAATATGTTTATACCTGTAGGGCGACAAAAGTTAGTACATTCCTTTTTAGACATCTGAGTGACTGGTATTTTATTATTCTGAGTCGTCGATGCAGCAGCCTGCTGACTAATTTTGCTTGGGTTTGGACTAACACCTAACTTTTGAACTACTTTCTGCTCTTGTTGTGCTGGCGTCCCAAATTTTTTCATTTGTTTCGCAAAAGTCGGTTTATCATTAGCCATGGTAGCTCTCTTTACATTCTCTTATAACTTGTAAATATTGATTTTCTTCTAAATAGTCCATTGCTTTGGTAAATGAGTTGGCCTCACTTCTATCAACCCAACAATGATCAAGTATGTCTGAAATCAAACGACTTTTTATAAAATTTCTATGTAAAATAACGGAATACATTCCATAAGCAATAAGATCCGTTACATGTAAAATTCCATAATGTGTTATTGCTTGATGAAGTGAATCTAATATCTCATCCTGACGAATCAACAACTTCTCGTCATATATAAGAGATTGTTTAATCACCGTATTCGATAACTCAATTAAATCTAGTTTTGCTGACTCAGCATTTGTAAAAGTAAGAGGAAAAAGCGACCTTTTTTCCTGAATTTTCACCTCATACAAACCGTTAAAAAAAACAAAATGCCAATTCTCTAAAAATGATTCAATTCGTTCGCTTTGCTTATCAATTATTGCGGGCAAGTAAACCAACACTCGTGGATCATACCAACGAAAAATAAATTTATTCTTTGTATCTTTTGCAATAACAAGTTTTTTAAAAGTTTGAACTGCAATTTTTAGATCATCAATTTTGCTAAATCCATGAATAAAATAACCATCCTCATTTTGATCCAAATTCATTAATAATGTATGAGTAATAAAGTCTAATGAATTTGCTAGATCTTCTTTCACTTTTATTTTTATAAAGAAAAGAGCTGGACGGCTATTTTTTTTAGCGCCAGCTGCAATCTCTATTGGTTCCAATTCATAATCTTTTAACTTTTCGATAAATTCATCAAAAAATCCATTTAATAAAGTCTCATCGCATAAAAAACTAATATGACCATTTTGTTCAAATAGGTTTGATATTAAATTACTTAACTTTTTAGAATTTAATTCATCTTTAGAAAATAAAAGCTTCATTTTAGTCTAATATCACTTTTGCTGATCCATTTCTTGCTGCATCTGACTGTTTAGCAGAACAGTCTGGTAAATCTAATGCAGGTGGATTTATGGATGAGCCTCCCATAAACAAGTGCTGCCCAGCCTTCACCTCAAGCTTACCACCTGTGACAGGGAAAATACCCGAGCTATTCAGTTTTACTTGAGATCCATTTGCTGTCAGATTAATCTCAGTTGGGCTAGTAATATAAACTGTGTCTTCGGTTGAAGTAATCTGTACACCTTTTCGAGCAATCACATCCAAAGCATCACCTTGGGCCTGAATTTCGACTTTGCCTTGGCTAGCGAAAAGCCGAGCACCTTCTTGGGCGGCAAATAGACTTATTTTTTGACTCGCATGACTTACTATATTCTTTTGCGTAGTCATATTAATGCTATCTCCAGCACTTTGAGTGAGCTGTCCATTTGTACTAAGGTGTATATCTTCATTACTACTTACAGCAATACTTTTTGGAGATGCCAGCAGCATCACTGCTGATTGAAACTCAGCAGCCTTTTTAGGATCTTCTTGTTTGAGAACCTCTAAGAAAGTCTGAATATTCTCAAGCATATCTAACGGGTCAGTTTGTTGATTTTTAGCCACTTCACTGAGTGCCTTGGCATTGCTAAGACCGCCTTCTATTTGTTGTTTGGCCTCATTTGCATCTAGGTGTACGCCTTGAGCTTGGTCTTGTTTATGGGTACTAATAAGTAAGCCACTGCCGGCTCTTACCGCACCCCACTGGTCAGTTCTGAGTTCAAAGCCTTCACCACGACCATCGCTTTCGGCTTTGTCTTTTGGATGGCTTAAGTTACCGAGGTTGAGTTGGCTGGCTGCATGACTACTTTGTAGCTGGGCACTGATTTGACCTGTGGTGTCATCAAAACGGAGTTGGTTAAAGCCTTTGCCATCGACTTCTTCTGATCGGATGCCGCTAAGCTTTTTAGTGTCAGGTAATTGGCCTTTCTGGTCGAACTGGGTTGGGTGGCGTTCAGCTTCGTGAATACGTCCCACCACAAATGGACGGTCAATGTTGCCGTCAAAGAAGTCAATCACCACGATCTCGCCCACGCGAGGCAAGAAGCGTGCTCCATAACCTGCACCCGCCCACGGGGTCAGCACA
>NZ_JBIUCS010000031.1:0-36706 GCF_044538485.1 Acinetobacter sp. ABJ_C5_2
AAGTAGCATTATCACTTTTTTCATTATCATCTACTTTATCTTTCGATTTTTTAAAAATGATATCATCTTTATAACTCTGAAAATAACTTGCCATCGCTCTTTCATACAATTGATTTGTATTAAAATTTTTAGCTTGCAAACAAAAATTTTTCTCTATTTTTCTTTGTTCATAATTTTTTACAATAAAATAGCTACCCCACATTAAAAGTAAAATTAAGGATAACCCTAGAAAAATATACTTTGTATAGATATTCCTAACCACAAGAAGAAGAAATTTAAAAATTAACCATAAGATTAAAAAAAATCCAAAAAAAATTGAAAGCCCCATTAATAATAAATTAAACATATAAAATATTTTTCTCTATCTAAAATACTATTTTAAATTCTCATACAAAACAGGGTAATTTAAGTTGGAGAAAACGACTCGCCGACTTGGCATGCTTGGATTACGTCGTCCCCTATGATCTTGTCTTGATCATCAATTGTAAAATTAAGATACATTCAGAATTTATATTTTCATTTTCAATACATTATTTTAACACTTACTATACAAAACTGTCTGTATATTTTCACCCCAAAAGAATAATAAATATCAAAAAAATTATGCTCTTATAGCTAGTATTTGTTCTGGTATCTTTTTTATTATTAAATCTTAAAAAATTAAAGAATCTGTATTACATTCAATTTACTGAAACTCACCATAGTCAGAAAACAATATGTTAAAAATTTTAGGGCGCGATAACTCCATTAATGTTCGCAAAGTCTTATGGCTGTGTGAAGAATTAAATCTTGAATATGAAAGAGAAGACTGGGGTCGAGGCTTTCGCTCTGCTCAATCACCTGAATATTTACAATTAAACCCAAATGGTCAAATTCCTGTTGTTTTAGATGGCGATTTAGTCCTTTGGCAGTCCAACAGTATTATCCGTTATCTCGCCAATGCTTATGATAAAGAGCATAAGCTTTACCCGACTCAAGCAAAAGAAAGGTTCTTTGTTGACCAGTGGATTGATTGGCAAGCGATCGAGCTAAATAACAGCTGGACTTATACGATTATGTCTCTCTTGAGACATTCTCCAGATCATCAAGATCCAAACTTATTACAACAAGGTATTGATAACTGGAATCATCATATGCAGATTCTCGATCAACAGCTTGCAAAAACTCAAGCCTATGTTGCAGGTACTGAGTTCACTCTAGCGGATATTCCAATTGGTCTATCTGTACAGCGCTGGAAGGCCACTCCTTTTGACCATCCAACACTTAAACATGTCGACCAATATTTTGAACGTTTAAATCAACGTGCGGGTTTCTTAAAATGGGGAAATAACGGCGAACCTTAATTTTAAATAAGCTTTAAACTGAGTGATGGCGCTTCACGATGCCATCACTTAAAAGTTGATAGACTTGTTTTAAATCTTCCCGTTCTGCTTTAGCCAATAGATCCTCATGCATTGCCAAGATATTCTGGTCTCCCCTTACCGCAGGCCCAGTTTGCATTTTTTTCGGATCATTTTCAGTGGCTTTTTTTGCTGTTTCCATAATTAATGGATAAAGTAAACTAAAGTCGACTTGTTCTGCATCCACAATCTGTTTAGCCATATCAAAACAGTAGTTACTAAAATTACAGGCAAACACAGCCGCTAAATGTAAAGTTAAACGTTGTTTTGAGGTGTATTGATATACTTGATTACTTAGGCTATTTGCTAAATCAGAGAGTATTGCTAAATCATCTTTATTGGTCGCCTCTACAAATAATGGTGTGGCTTTCCAATCAACATCTCTTTCTAAGCTAAATGTTTGTAATGGATAAAACACCCCTGCTTTTTCATGTACCTGACTGATGACTTGAATGTCTGTACTCCCCGAAGTATGAACCATAAGTATTTCGGGAAATAACTCGTGTACCTGCGTTGCAAGTTCAGCAATAGCACTGTCTGAAACAGCTAGAATAATTAAATCACTTGGTTGAAACTCTTGAAGAGACTGACCTGCTTTCGCTTGAATTTGCTCTGCAAACTTCTGGGTTTTCTCAAAATCACGTGCATAGACTTGTACGATGGTATGCCCCTTAGCCAAAAGTGCCTTTGCCAAGTGAAAAGCAACACGGCCACTTCCTAACAAACTGATTTTCATGTCAACCCAACAATATTGATCTCTATAAAAAAAGCTTCTCAAAATGAGAAGCTTTTTTCAAATCAGAATTCAATAAAATCAGATTTTTTTATGAATCTATTGCTTATTGAGCTACTGAAAACTCAATACGACGGTTTTTAAAGCGTCCTTCTTCAGTTGTGTTTTCTGCAACAGGGTTTTCTGAACCATGACCTTCAGCAACAAGTTTAGATGCATCTACGCCTTTAGAAACCAAGTAATCTACGACCGCTTGTGCACGGCGTTGAGAGAGGGCTTTATTGGCAGCAGCATTACCTGTTGAGTCAGTATGACCTCCTACGTTTAATTTCACACTAGTCACTTTATTTAACAGTGTTGCAGCTTGGTCAAGAATGGCTTTGTTATCTGCAGGAATTTCACTTGAACCACTCGCAAAGTTAATAATTTGTAGGTTAAGCGCTTTAACCAAAGCATTTACATCTACATTGTTCGGGTCAATTGAGCCTAAAGCAGTTTGTGAAGCAGTTAAGCTATTACTTACAGATTGCTCAGCTGTTTGTGGTGCAGTTGAAACAACCTCAGTATGAGGAACGAGTGCTTTTACTTTTGCAGTTAAAGCTTCTAAAGCTGCAGCATCACCCGCTTTCAATGTGATTTTGTCGCCTACCCACTCTAAAGACGCATTTGGAACACCTTTTAATGCGCCGAGTACACCCGCTAATGCATCTTTATCGGTAAATGCAGCAGCATAAGTTTGGCTAGTATCGACGTTACAGTCTTTAGTCGCTGAAAGAACTTTTTTAACTTGAGTTTGCAAAGTTGCTAAGAAGCCCTGATCACCAATGCCTGCCTGACATTGACTCACAGCACCTTTATCATCTGTACTTAAAGTTAAGGTAGCAGGTGCAGCAGCAGCGGCTGCTACACCACTTGCAGGAGCAGTTTCAGGTACAGGTGTCGCTTCTTTATGGTGGCAAGAGCGCCATAACCACGCAATTAATAACCCAAGGATAATAAGTGCAATAATTGGTAAGAAACCACGAGATTTACCAGTCGTTTCCGTTGCTGCTGCAAGTGGAGGTGCTGTTGATGAAGTTACTGATGATAAACCCGCACCAATACCTAATGGCGCCAAAAGCCCAACTGCCCACCCTGGCAAGTATGAACGGATTGTTTCAGCATGCTGACGTAAATAGTTCACAATGCTTTGTTGATCACTTCCAGCAATATCAGAAATCGTATTAAGACTAGGTTTGATTGCACTATTAAGTGTACTTTCAATCTCAGCAGATGGCGCAGTACCACTTAAATGAGTCAGTACAGTATTTTTAATTTGGTCATTATGAGAAAAAAGATCGGATAATGAGGGGGCCAAACTGTTTTTTAATTGTCCAATAAGATCAGGTTTAGCAGCTAATAGTGAAAGTAAGATTGGATAAAACTTAGAGAGCGCGTTAGTTTTTTCGCCTAGGAATCCATCCTGATTATTCAATATTGTTGATGATACTTTTTCTTTAAGCAGTTCTATAGGGTTTATCGACATTGTTTATTCTCCCGAATCTTATACGTCGTAACCAGCAATTTTTTGATTATTCAAATACTTCTATTTGCTGATAGTTTTTTATTCTAATGCGCTCGAAATCTTTTGTTGTTTTTTAAATAATTTATATACAATTTTCCATCTAGTATTTACAAAACAGGCAGATCGTTATGATCTGCCTGTTTATATTTTGAATAAGCTTTTAGCTGTTAGAAACTACATAGCAAAAGTCTGTAATACTTTACCAGTAAGGTTTTGACCCAGTAATGGCGTGTTTTTCCCTTGAGATAAAATAGTGTCTTTGCTTAAGGTCCAGCTTAATTCAGGATCGACTAACACCCACCCTGCTTCAGCTTGCCAACGCGCAGTCATGTTTGCTACCTGTGCAGGAGCACTTGTTACTTTAGTAACCCACTCAAGCGGCTCAAATAAGCCTTCATTAATAAGCTGAATACCTAAAGCTACATAAGTATCAAATGCACTAATACCCGGTTGAGTTTCAGCGAATGGCGCCATTTTTGCTGAACTACTTAATGGTTCGTGATGCGTACAAATTGCATCAATGACACCTTGTTTTAAACCTTGGCGTAAAAGTTCTTTATCTTGCTCAGAGCGTAATGGTGGACGAACATGAGCAAGTGAATTAAAGCCATCAGTTAATTGTTCTGTTAAATGCAACTGATGCATTGCTACATCGGCAGTGACAGGTAAACCTTTTGCTTTTGCTGCACGAATTAATTCAACCGACGCACCGCAAGACAACAAACCGAAGTGAGCTTTAACACCTGTTGCTTCAATCATAAGCAGGTATTTTGCAATCGCTACAGTTTCAGCAATTGCAGGAATCATTGGTAAACCTTGACGTGATGCGATAAAACCTTCGTGTGCACATCCATCTTTCGCCAACTGTGGTTCTTCAGCATAGAACACGACTGTTAAACCAAGACCTGCGGCATACTCTAATGTACGTACAACAACATCGTCATTTTCAAAAGCAGCATTCGCATTTGATACAGCAGTACAACCACCCTTTTTAAGGCCTGCCATATTTGCTGGTTGCTTACCATTTAAGCCTTGTGTTTGAGCACCAATGATATGCATGTGAATACCACCATCAAGCCAAGCTTTTTCAACCAAGCCATGAATGAGGGCACCATTGTCTTGAACAATCGGCTTTGAGTCTGGTGGGGTAATGACATGCAAAATACCATTAGCACGTGCAGCCTTCCCTTCAGATTTTAATGTCCCATGCTGTTGCTGACCTGGTTCACGCAGACGTGCACATAAATCAACCATGGTTGGCATTAACCATTTGCCTTGACCATCTATGGTTTGTTCAACCTGTTCAACTGGAGCAACCAACTTACCATCTTGAATATATACAGTTTGTACGCTGTCTGTTTTTTGGATTGGGTCTAACACACGTACATTTTCAATTTTTACAATACTCATGTGATCCATTCCTTACAACGCAATTGCTTCAATTAAACCTTGTTCTTGAAGTTGCCCTTGCATAGACAACGCCAGTACAGCCATACGAACCGCAATACCGTTAGTGACCTGTTTTAAAATCACAGACTGTTCACCATCGGCAATACTCGAATCAATTTCTACACCACGGTTCATTGGACCTGGATGCATAACAATACAGTCCGGTTTAGCTAAACTAAGGCGCTCTTTGTTTAAGCCATACATTCTGTAAAATTCAGATTGTGAAGATAATGCTGGTGAATCAATACGTTCATTTTGAATACGTAAAGCAATAATCACATCACAACCAGTAATGCCTTCGTCCATGTTATTGAACAAACGAACATGCTCACCATATTCTGAAAAACCAACCGGTAATAATGTATTCGGAGCAATCACACGAATATCTTTACATCCAAGAGTTTGAAGTGCAGCCACATCTGAACGTGCTACGCGAGAGTGTTTAATGTCACCGATAATGGCAACACTTAAGTCTTCAAATGGTTTTTTGGTTTCACGGCGAATCGTGAGCATATCAAGCATCGCTTGCGTTGGATGAGCATGACGCCCATCTCCAGCATTAATAATTGCGACTTTTGGACATACATCTTTAGCGATGAAATGTGCAGCACCCGAAGATGAATGGCGGACTACAAATATATCTGCAGCCATTGCCTCAAGGTTCCAAAGCGTATCTCGTAAAGTTTCACCTTTAGATGTACTTGAACGAGCAATATCAATGTTCAATACATTGGCAGACAAACGCTTTGCTGCTGCTTCAAAAGTAGTACGGGTACGAGTGGAATTTTCAAAGAAGAGATTCATCACCGTCCGTCCTTCTAAAAGCGGGCGGTTAATTAAATTATTATTATCGTCTAAAAAGCTTTGCGCGGTATCTAAAATCTTAGTGAGGTTTTCTTTTGAAAGGCCCTCAATCGTTAAAAAATGTTTTAAATTTCCGTCTTGATTGAGCTGAACCTGGCTCGGTTGATGCAACGCTGCAATATGCATAATGGATTCCTATGGGTCGAATCGCGAAAACGTGCATAGTGTAGCTGAATTCCAGCTTTTTCGCAGAAGAACTTTACAGAATAAGACCCTAAATTGACCAGAAAATTTAGGGCCATGCCAAGATTACCTTAAAGCACCAATATAATGATGGGGAACTTGTGCCCGATAAATGTCTTCAGCCGTGATTTCTGTTTCTTCGCTCACTTGAACATTGGCAGTGATTTGTTTTTGAGGAAGCTCTGGTATTGAGTCAGTCAATGAATTTAATCGCTCAACATAGCGTTTTAGTTCATCATCATCTGTTTCCAAGGCTAGCGCCATTACATACTTTGCATAATCTTTATTTTGGACCACATACAATGCATCTATGACCCGCCCCGTGATCCTACGCATACGCACATATATTTGTGTGGACACTGAAAAAGCTTCCGCATTGGTTACAAAACCATTCCCCATCATATCTTTCATTTATATTCCCCTATGCTTTTTTAAATCATAAAATTGGTTAAAAACCATTTATTAAATAAGTTTTACTCATCGGGATTTAGCAAAATACATACCAGTTTTTGTTTTTTAAGCTTTAAATATCAGTTTATTGGTTGCCAAGTGATAGGTTGCAATAATTTAAAAACCTTTACACATCAAAATAAGTTAAACTTTGCATCGTTAATATTTATATGTTTTGGTCAATCGAGTTTATGAATACCTCTTTACGTTTAAACCACTATTGGATTACTTGTGCTGATGGTTTAGAAACCCTCTTACAAGAAGAAATAGAACAGCTTGGCACCAAAGTGACAGAACGTAAAGCTGGACGTTTAATCATTGAAGGGACGCTTGAGCATGCTTATCGCATTTGTATGTGGTCACGTCTCGCTTCTCGTGTTTTACTTCCAATTCATACTTATGAACTTGAACACACTCATGATGCACGTGATGTAGCAGAAGAGCTTTACGAAGGTGCAATGAGCTTTGACTGGTCACTTATTTTTGCACCACAAAGTACCTTCGCTATTCGCTTACATGCAGAGCGTGAAATTAAAGTTAATACCCAATTTGCAACGCTTAGAGCAAAAGATGGTGTGGTTGATTCCTTTATGGAAGCTGTAGGCCGTCGCCCAAGTATTGATACTAAACAGCCAGAAATTACGTTATATGTGCTTGCAGGTAAAACTGAACATACTTACTGCCTAGATTTATCTGGTGACTCATTACATAAACGCGGCTACCGTCGTTATATGACGGATGCACCGATTAAAGAAAACCTTGCTGCAGCAATTTTACAAAAAGCCAAGCTCAAAGAACGTAATCCAGAGCTTGTCTTCGACCCAATGTGTGGTTCAGGTACTTTTATCATTGAAGCATTAATGATTTTAACTGATCGCGCACCTGGTCTTGTTCGCCGTTTTGGCTTTAATGGCTGGCATGGTCATGACCGTGAACTTTGGCTTTCACTCAAAGCTGAAGCAGCAGAGCGTCATGAAAAAGCCCTTGAGCAACCACTACCTAAGTTTTATGCGTTTGATGCGGACTGGGAAGCTGTAAAAGCAACACGCGAAAATATTATTGCGGCGGGCTTTGAAAAATTACTAGGCCAAATCCAAATTGAAGAACGTACTTTAGCTGACTGGCCAGATTTTGCCGCTGAAAAGAAAACCGCTTTTATTGTGACCAACCCTCCATATGGCGAACGTTTAGGTGATAAAGCATCAAACCGCTCTCTTTATTTAGGTCTATCTGCACTTTTACAAAAACATTTCCCAAATCAATATGCAGCCATTATTGCGGCTCAAATTGAACAGGCAGATGTTTTAGCTTTTGAAGCGCCTGAAACTTTACGTTTAATGAATGGTAAGTTACCAATTTACATTCGTTTCGGTGCAATCAAACCAGAAAAAGTAACACAGCCATTCTTAGCAACTTGGCAAGCTCAACCAGTTGAAATAGAAGAAGCTCAAGACTTTGCGAACCGTTTGCAAAAAAATATGACTGCCTTGAAAAAATGGGCTACTAAAGAAAATATTTATTGCTTACGTTTATATGATGCCGACTTACCTGACTTTAACGTCGCTGTAGACTTATATGGCGATCGCTTACATGTTCAGGAATATGCACCACCAAAAACAATCGACCCTGAGAAAGCAAAAAAACGTTTTAATTTAGCGCTTGCTGTAATTCGTGCTGTTACCGGTTTAAACCGCGATGCTATTTTTATTAAAACGCGTGCTCGTCAAACAGGTACCAATCAATATACGAAACAAAGTACAGCTTCAAAACGTTTTATTGTTCAAGAAGGTAAAGCTAAGATTTTAGTAAACCTGACTGACTATCTTGATACAGGTTTATTCCTTGACCACCGTCAAATGCGTTTACGTATTGCTCAAGAAGCTCGTGGTAAACACTTCTTGAACTTATATAGTTATACCTCTACAGCTAGCTTACATGCAGCTTTAGGCGGTGCTGCAAGTACTACAAGTGTCGACTTATCGAATACGTACTTGAGCTGGTCAAAAGAAAACTTCGTTTTAAATGGTTTAACTGTAGATCATGCAGATGAACAACACATGTTCTTTGCAAGTGACTGTTTTGAGTGGTTAAAAGAAGGTCACGAACAATACGACCTTATCTTTATTGACCCACCTACCTTCTCCAACTCTAAAAAGTTCTACGGTACTTTCGACGTACAACGCGACCACGTTTCTCTTATTAAACGTGCAATGAACCGTTTAACAAGTGAAGGTACGCTTTACTTCTCAAATAACTACCGTGGCTTTGAGATGGATGAAGAAATTGAAGCGCTATACGACGTTGAAGAAATTACGTCTGAAACGATCGGACTTGATTTTAAACGTAATCAAAAAATCCACCGCGCATGGAAAATTCAGCATTTAGGATTGAATTAATATAAATTTGGCGGGAAGTTATCATTACTTTACGGTAATGATAACTTCGCCATGTACATTTTTCGGTTCAAACTCATAACGTGTAAAACGGTCCGCTCGATCTGGTAGTGCAACCATTTCTAATTTTTTCTTTTCTTTAATATCTATCACCTGATTTTGTTTTTGTTCTTGATAAGGTGATAACACACTCGATCTTAATGAGTTCCAGCGAACTTCTTGTAAATAATTATCTCCTAATTCTTTACGAGCTTGATGCTGTTCTGTTTCAGGTTTCTTGGCATCATCTTGAGCTTTAGCAATAATGACGGGTAAAGATGTAGTGACCGCTCCTGTTTGGGTTGAAAGCGCACTTTCCGTCATTGGTTGTGCTGCCCATGTATTTGATAACGATACAAATACACCACTCAAAATTCCCAGCATATACCCTTGTTTATTATTCATTAGCTACTTCCTAAAATTGTTATTGTTCGTTATATCGAATCAAACTAGCAACTTTTTAACCTTGTCGCAATGTTATAAAGAAACTTCCCGATAATTAGCATTGATCATTTTAAAACCTGAAACTCTTCACAGGCTTTTTGTGAATATTCAAGTTGTTTTATAGATTGTTATCTCAGACTTGAACCATTCTCCTAAATCACTTACTGTGATTTTATAATTTATTTGTATTTGATTTTATTTATAAATACACACCATGTGAGGTGAAATAATGCTTCAGCAGTGCTGCCAATTACTAGAAGATCTCCAACTTAAAGTCGCATTTATTGAAAGTGCTAGCTCGGGCTACTTAACCAGCCAGTTTTCGATTCATAAAAATAGTGGTGCTGATATTTTACTGGGCGGTTTGGTCAGTTATGACCCCAGCATTAAAATTAGTATTTTAAAAGTGGACCCAAAGTTAATCGATATGTACACGGCAGAATCACCACAGGTTACAGAAGAAATGTGTAAGCTGGGTCAAACCCTATTTCAACAAGCCGATATTATTGTAAGTTGTACAGGTTTACTCAAACATGGTGGTAGTGAAACTACTGAAAAACCTGTAGGTACCTTTTTTATCTGCATTTCTTACCAAGGGCGTATTTATCATTATCCTTATTTTTTATCAGGTCATGCCGAACAAAAACTTAAAACACTCACGCAAAAAGTAGCCAACTCAATTATTACGCTTGTATCTTCAAATCAGCCTAAAATTTAAATATAAAAAAAGAGAATATGTTTCCATATTCTCTTTTCGGTTTTAGCAGAAAAAACTTAGCTGAGTTTCATTTTATCAAAGACCAAGTGACCATGATCGCCTTTAACTAAAATGGTATCGCCTGCAACAAACTCACCTGACAAGATTTTTTGAGCCAATGTGTTTTCAACCTGTTGTTGAATTGCACGTTTTAATGGACGTGCTCCGTATACAGGATCGAAACCAGCATCAATCAATAAGTCAAATGCGCTGTCATCTACAGTTAGGCTCATATCGCGATCAACCAGACGTGAACGTAAACGATCTAACTGAATATCCGCAATACCACGAATCTGTGCTTTTTTGAGTGAATGGAAAATCACAAGCTCATCAATCCGGTTAATAAATTCCGGACGGAAATGCTGACTTACCGCATTCATCACGACTGTACGCACTTCATCATCAGTTGCACCTTCGCCAAGCTCACGTACATCTTGTGAACCCAAGTTCGATGTCATCACAA
The DNA here is from genome assembly GCF_044538485.1 of Acinetobacter sp. ABJ_C5_2. NCBI lineage: Bacteria > Pseudomonadati > Pseudomonadota > Gammaproteobacteria > Moraxellales > Moraxellaceae > Acinetobacter > Acinetobacter sp. ABJ_C5_2. The sequence goes on from NZ_JBIUCS010000031.1 coordinate 10,740, forward strand.
TAACCGTGTTTTTAAAGTCCACTACTCGACCTTGTGAATCGGTTAAGCGTCCGTCATCCAATACTTGTAGCAAGATATTGAAAACATCTGGATGCGCTTTTTCAACCTCATCAAACAACACCACACTATATGGTTTACGGCGAACAGCTTCAGTTAAAACACCGCCTTCTTCATAACCCACATACCCTGGAGGCGCACCAACTAAACGGCTAACAGAGTGTTTTTCCATGAATTCACTCATGTCGATACGAATCATGGCATCATCACTATCAAACAAGAAGTTAGCTAAAGCTTTAGTCAACTCAGTTTTACCTACACCCGTTGGACCTAAGAACAAGAATGATCCACTAGGACGATTCGGGTCAGATAAACCAGCGCGTGAACGACGAACTGCATTCGATACCGCAACAACAGCTTCATCTTGACCTACAACACGGTCATGTAAAAACTCTTCCATATGAAGGAGTTTTTCACGCTCGCCTTGCATCATTTTAGCGACTGGAATACCTGTTGCAGCACTAACCACTTCAGCAATTTCGTTTTCAGTCACTTTAGTACGAATGAGTTTTGGCTCTTCGTTTTCTTCAGCAACTTCGTCTTGCTCCAGTTGTTTTTGAAGCTCTGGAATTACACCATATTGCAAACGTGCTGCTTCAGCCAAATCACCTTCACGCTGAGCTTTTTCAAAAGCAATACGCGCTTTATCAAGTTCAACCTGAGCCTGTTTGGTACCTTCGACCAAAGTTTTTTCAGATTTCCATACTTCTTCCAGATCGTTATATTCTTTCTGAACTTCAGCGATCTGTTTTTCAAGATGAGTAACTTCGGCTTTACTGCCTGCATCTTCATCTTTTTTCACCGCTTCCAATTGCATTTTTAACTGGATTAAACGGCGGTCAAGCTTATCAAGTGCTTCAGGTTTAGAGTCAATCTCCATTTTGATACGAGAAGCTGCTTCATCGATCAAATCAATTGCCTTATCTGGTAATTGACGGTCTGTAATATAGCGATGAGACATTTTCGCCGCAGCAATAATCGCTGAGTCTAAAATTTGCACCCCATGGTGAGTAGCATATTTCTCTTTTAGACCACGTAAAATCGCGATCGTATCTTCTACACTTGGCTCATCAACCAATACTTTTTGGAAACGACGCTCTAAAGCTGCATCTTTTTCAATGTATTGGCGGTATTCGTCTAAAGTAGTCGCACCCACACAGCGTAATTCACCTCGAGCCAATGCAGGTTTCAACATGTTCCCTGCATCCATCGCGCCATCGCCTTTACCTGCGCCTACAAGCGTATGTAGCTCATCAATAAACAGGATGATTTCGCCTTCGTGTTTCGCCAAATCTTTTAAAACAGCTTTTAAGCGTTCTTCAAACTCACCACGATACTTTGCACCAGCAAGTAATGAACCTAAGTCGAGGGATAAAACACGTTTATTCTTTAAACCCTCTGGCACTTCACCATTCACAATACGTTGTGCTAAACCTTCAACAATAGCGGTTTTACCAACACCCGGCTCACCAATGAGTACAGGGTTGTTTTTTGTACGACGTGACAAGACTTGAATGGTACGACGAATCTCATCATCACGCCCAATGACTGGATCAAGTTTTCCAGATAAAGCCCGCTCAGTTAAATCAATCGTATATTTATTAAGTGAGTCACGTTGGTCTTCGTGATTATTACTCATGACTTTGTCACTACCTCGAATATGTTCAATTACTTTGCGTAAGCTGTCGGGAGTTACACCTACGGCACTTAAAATATTTTTCGTTTCGCCAGTTTCTGCCAAGCCCAATAAAACCCAGTCAGTTGACAAAAATTCATCACCTGCTTTTTGCGCATATCGATCTGCCAAGTTAAGCGCTTTAACTGCTTCTGGGTTTAAATTGACATCGCCTGTCGGATTCGCAATAGTCGGAGCATCTTTTATAGCTTGCTCAAGCTTTTGTTTAAGTTCAGGTAACCTTGCACCTGCTTGTTGCAACAAGCTAATATTTGAAGGCTCTTCTAATAAGGTACTCAAAATATGAATACCTGCTATAGCGGTATGGTCTTTACCCATCGCTAAAGATTGAGCATCTGAAAGGGCTTGCTGCAAGCGGTTTGTAAATTTTTCAAAACGCATTCTTGTTATTCCTCACAACAAATTTGTACTTGTCTAATAGATGGGAACACTTTTTCGGATTTCAAATAAATTTTTATATATTTTTCATAATGTTATAAAAATAACAATAAGTAAAACTCCATTATAATATGGGTTTATGAGTGATCTATTTCAAGTATATTTTGTATAATTTTTAAGAGAAAACAAAAACCTGATATTTCATCTGAATTTTTATCATAAATGGCAATTTTAAAGCCGTAATATATTTAATAGTTAGCATAGTTAAATTTAAAAATATTGAAGGCAGTCCCTCACTTGAGAGACTGCCTTATAAAATGGCTAATCAATTATGCCATTGATGGAACGGACACTTAGCTTGCTCTGTTTTTTCTTTTGGAATATCTGGCGTCGAGATTGGACGACGCTGATGCTGTTCCTGAATGATAGGGAATACCGACGTAAAGAAGTTTGACCAACCACCCGTACGTACTCTTAATAAATTATATTGCTCAGGTGATGTTACCGCTTGAGTAAATGTTTCTGGGTTAGCGACCGTAATCGTTAAAATATTAGATGAACCACCTTGGCTGAATTGTCTCAATATCTTCATCAAATCTTTAACGCCAAAGTCTTCACGAATATTAAAGTCTGTAGGTGCACCATCGGCCATTAAATTTGTACCCGTACCGTCAAAACCTTTTAAAGCACAGCTAAATTCAGCCACTTGATGATCAACAACCAAATCTGCTGGACTTGGTGATGGACTTAAATCTGATGCTACTGTTGTACCTAAACGACGACCATCAGCGCTCGCCCCATTCCATGCCCCCATCTCCACATGATTTTCAAAAGTTCCCACACCGGGTTGAATCTGAATACCAAAAGGATGCTCTTCTGAACCATAACGTTCAGCTAAGCCTTTAAGACTTTGCGCAAATTGTGGCCATGGTTTTCTAAATGTTTCGACTGAAATTTCAGCAATCATTTGAACAATCTGATCGCCTAATTTATCGACTTCAGAATTTCCTCGTCCATAACGCGGTTGTGCCAAAGCAATCTCTCGTAAACGCTTATAGCGATCAGCTTGTGCAGCAATACGAGCATGCCCAGCTAAATTACTAATAAATGGCTCAGTCATTTTATAACCCCAGTCACAACACAAGCACTCTAAGAGTTCAGGTAATGTAGTTACTGCAGTTAATGGATCAAAAACCATTGCCTTAATCGCATATAGTGAATTAATGGTATTACTGAGCGAGATATAACACGGTCCATAAATATTATATTTAGCCCCACCACTATAAAAATCCTGACCTTTAGCCAAACAATCATCCATCAAAACATTTAGAATTGGAGATGGACAAATATCTGTATTGGCACCATAACCCAGAATTTGCCCATTAAATGCCTTGCGATTGAGCAATTCAAAATGTTGCTTATATAGATCTAATAGTTCTTCAAAACTATCTATCTGATCGGCAGGTTTCGTATTTAGTGAAACAGTTTGCCCAAACAGATAGCTTTGCCCAGCACTTGAAATTGTTCTACCCTGATTTAATGCACATTCCAAAGGCTGTAATGTCGAGAAACCACCTAATGAAAACCAGTTTTCACCAGGGAACTGAGGTTCATAACAACCATCACAAGCATAATTTTGAGCTGAACGAATATCGACTTTAGAATTCCAATTTGGCAAATTAGAGAACGCATCTCCCCCTACGCCATCTCCACTTTGATGAAGACTAGGAATGAGTTTTTCATCATTTAATAAAATTGGATGGGCACCGCCAGATAAAATTGCATGCGCAGCCACTTCTAAAATTTCTTCAGGAATATCTTTGCGAGTTCTTAAAGACAAACACGGTGCATTTAACGGTAAACGGCCTGACGCACGAATGAATAATTTTGTGACCTCATTATAAGCTGGTTTGGTTTTAGAAAAGTCTTCTTCACCATCAGCGACTGTACCACCAACTGTAATCTGTTGAATCCATTGGCCCAAAGATGCACCTTGAGGATAAGGTCCCGAACTACCACCCATTGCGAGATTACCAAAAGGTTGATGGTCTTCCATAAACATACGGTTCTGTTGTACTTTTTCGTCTAGCTTGATATAGAAGGCATCGATAATTTCCTGTGCTTCTTCAGGCGGAATCGCATCTTTGTCAAGGAAAGGTTGCAACAGCTGATCCATACGTCCAAATGCTGTTGGCTCACCATTTAAATGCAAACAACTATGCAATGTGAAAATAAATTGAACGGCTTCAAGAAATGTGTCCGGTTTATCTTTCGATAACTTTTCCATTCGATGACCAATCGCAATTAAATTATCTCTTTCGAACTCTTGTCCTTTTTGCATCTGGTCTGCGACTTTAAATGCGAGCTTTGAGTAATTTAAGAAATATTCAGAAATACCAACTAGTGCTAATCTCGAAGCTTCATAGAAGTCTTTTTTCTCTGGAGTCTGGGCATTGCTTGCATGTTTCGCAATTTCTTGTTGTAGACCAGCTAAACCTAAATCTAGTGCCTTTTTATAATTTGGAATAACATGCCCAACCCCCGATGCTTCACTTAAGTTACGCAAAAAGCCCTGAAGACGCTCTTCTTCAGACAAATACTTCATGACATAACGACCTTCACCCAAGGTCAGATTTGGCATAGCTCCCACAATAATTTCATCTGGCATAATGCGATAGGTATCTGATCCATAAATGACCTTACCTTCACATTCACGCCCAGTTGAATATGGAATCATTTCACCATTTTTTAATAAAATTTTCCGTCCGCGGAAACCATAGTTTTCTGATGAGAATAACTGCAAACTTAATCGGATAGCCCAACCTTTGCGCAGCATAATAGATAAACCCATAATATTTTCAGGCTTATCACTGATGTCGAACTCATCAATATAATAATCTACCCCTCGTTCAATTTCTTCTTGTTTACGGTTGAAGTACCAGTTGTCTTGCCATAAAGAAAATGTATTTTCAAGTAAACTTAAAATACGATTAGAAGGTGGTTTAAAAAATTCACTATGGGGATTTAACCCAGTTGCCATATTAAAAAGATAATTACTATGATTATAGTACATCAAACCATTATCTGAACTGTTCATATAATGGCGATCAAATCGATTCCAATCCATACCTGGGAAAAAATTCCAGTTATCTTTATCTAATCGACTAAAATCATTTAAATATTCTGGCGCATCATCTAATGCTAAATCTTTTAAACTTGGAATATAAAATATTCCTCCCAAGTCTGAATGAAGGCTATTGAATAGACGGTCATTCATAAAGCCTTCTATTGCACCAATCTGACTTGCCATAACTTCTTCTAAAATGGCAGCAGTTTTTGCAAAACCAGCAAAATAAATTCCTGCTTCATCGGCTTTAGTTACCGATTTTGGCACTCTAAAACTTGAATTTGATTCAGCACGGCCAAACGGTAAACCTAGACGCAGAATAGGCGTGGTATTTCCATTTTCATCTTGTACACGAGAAGCTTTAATGTGCGAACGGCTATCACGGTCTGGAATAATTGTGTCGTCAGTTTTACGCCCAATCAAATCTTCAATTTGATCTTCTGACATCATGTTGATTTGATCCCAATTAATTAAAAATCTTTGAGATAGAACGTATGAGCCACCAAAATGATCAATATCTTCTGCACCAATTAAAGTATGTTTTGCAAGTGAAATTGGATCAGATGGATTATTTAAATTTTCAGAAAAACGACACCCTAAAACCTTACCATTGCGACCTGTTTTAGATTGTGAAGCAGTAACTTGACTAAATATTTCTTTAATATCTGAAGCTAAAAAATGCTCAATATATGTCTGTAATACTGTACACGCATCGGCATCATCGCTTTTTACATACAACCAAATGTCGCCATCCGAATTTTTAAAACTCCCATTAGAATCAGAGAAAACTTCTGAGACATTTGGATTTTTTTCTTCAGGATAATGTAATTGCATTCCCTTTGGTCGTGACAACTTATCTTTTTCACAAATTAGATCCCAATTATCAAAAGAAACACCAATTGCCAAAGTTGTATTTTTACTAGAAAGTGCTGGATTCTTATTGACCTCTTGACGCACAGCTATCATTAATTGTCGTATTCTTTCCCGCGTAATTTCTTTATTTAGCCAAACTGTACTAAAAATGGCATGGGGTGAAGGATAAACCAACCCACGTTGCATATATTTCCATATTTCAGTAAAACGATCTTCATAAGATATATTTAACATTATATTAGTTCCTTTAAAATTTTTATATAATAATTAAAATTATGATTATAAATTTAATTACAGAAGCATTATTCATAATTAAATTTAAAATAACAAGAAATTTAAAATCAAACAAAAACAGTAAGAATTAATAAAAACCCCAATATAACTTTAAGTTTAGTTAATTTAAAATATAAAAAAGAAAAATACAAACAAAATAAATATAATCACATAAAATAAGCCATCAATTATTAATATAAAATAATAAATAAAATTAAAATAAAATCATTAAAAAAAATTAAAACAACTTTTAAGTAAAGCTTACTGATATAATTTATAGTATTCTTTTAGAAAATTATTGTCGCTATGTTGATAAAAAAACTTATTTCTACTTTGCTTTTTACATCAATACCTTTTTACTGTTTTGCCGAGCTTCCTCAAGACTCAAGAAGACCCGGTGGAATTGCAGTCATTCCATTAACTGCCGATATTACTCAGGTTACTTTTCAACAGAAACCGGTTTTAGTTAGTCAGGAAGGCCATCAACGTTATGCTGTAGTTGGTATTCCGTTATCTACCCCACTTGGCAGTGTTCAGCTCAATACCAATAAAGCTCCTATTCCAATAGAAGTTAAGTCTTATCCTTATGCTGAGCAACGAATTAAAGTCACGAATCAAGACTACGTAAACCCCAACCAAAGTCAATTAGATCGTTATGCTCAAGAAGCGAAAGAACAAAATGATATTTATAGTTCTTTTACATCAAGTTCATGGCAAAGTTTACCCAAATTTATACGCCCAACTTCAGGAAAATTTACCAACTCGTTTGGAAGAAAACGTTTCTTTAATGGGGAAGAACGTGCGCCTCACTCAGGTCTAGATATCCCAGCGCCTGTAGGTCAAAAAGTAATTGCTCCAGCAGACGGCGTAGTCGTTCAAACAGGAAATTATTTCTTTAATGGACAAACTGTATTAATTGATCACGGTCAAGGCTTAATTAGCATGTTTTGCCATTTAAGCGCGATAAAAGTAGAAAAGGGACAACATATCCGCCAAGGAGAAACTTTAGGTTTAGTGGGCAAAACAGGCCGTGTAACGGGCCCTCATTTACATTGGGGTATGAGTCTTAACAATGCTCGGGTAGATCCTCAGCTTTTTTTAAACCGAGCTCAATAATTTAACGGTTTACGAAAGTACTTTGGTGCCTCTGCATAGCCTTCTCTTAGGTAAAACTGATGTGCCAAAGGTCTTTGCATTCCAGAATGCAGTTCCATGCGGTCACAGCCACGTTGCCTTGCTAACCGCTCTGCTTCTTGCACAAGCAAATGCCCCACACCTTTGCTGCGCATATTCTCATCAACGCATAGATAGCATATTTTGGCAAAGTCCCCTTTTAAAGCAATTTGTGGAATAAAATAAAGCGATAAAACTCCATATACATGCGAATCATCGGCTGCGACCAAAGTAATTGCATTCGGGTCTTTACTTAATCTTTGAAATTGTTCCTCAACTACTTTTAAAGGCTGCGAATATCCCATTTGTTTCAGTAAGTGGCATATAGTCTCAGTATCTTCCCATTGAGCTAAACGGATATTCACCCCATTTCTCCTTTTATTTTTAATTATTCTTATCATAAAAAAAGCCAACATGACTGTTAGCTTTTCTTTTTTCAGGCATTCACATGAAATTATGCAGCTTCAATAATCTCAAAATCGTGAGTAATTTCTACGCCACCATCAGAAAGCATTTTACTCGCTGAACAATATTTTTCAGCTGATAGCTCTACTGCTTTTGCAACCTGTTTTTCTTTTACAGCTTTACCTGTTACTACAAAGTGCAAATGAATTTTGGTGAAAACGGCTGGAATCGCATCTGCTCGCTCAGCTTTAAGCTGACATACGACATTCGTCACATCTTGACGAGATTTCTTTAAAATAGTCACAATATCAAACGAAGCACACCCACCAAGTCCCATTAATATCAACTCCATAGGACGTGGTCCACGGTTTTCACCACCATACTCAGGTGAGCCATCCATCACTACACTATGACCGCTCTCTGATTTCGCTTCAAAAGCAACATTCTCTAGCCAATGTACACTTGTTTGCATTGCAACTACCCAAAAAAAATTATAAATTTAAGCAGGGTCTGTTGACATTTCATCTATGGATTGCGTAATAGCTAAAAATTAATCCAAATAAAAACGCAAAACACAGACAAGGGCAATCCTTTGTCCAGTTTTGTAATAAAGTTTGTTAAATTTCAGCCAAAATCTGAGGTGCGATTCAAGCATCTGAGGTGCAGCGCAAGACCAGATTTTTTGTGCGTTTCGTTGTTTAGCTCTATTTATTTAGTATGACTAAATTCCATAGTTCTTGCTTCGTAACGTCTAGAAAAATCGTCTTATGTCGCAACCATCTGTGAAATGTCAACAGGCCCTTGTTTTGTACACTAACATAAAATGAGTTGATAAGGAATTTCATCTCTTCTGTGTAATAGCTCATCTCGAGCTTGTGTGAATTGTTTACCCTATTCGGAACATATCAAGCATGACTTCAAATTTTTCACAACTCAGCACAGATGCTTTATCTCCGGGGCAACTACCTGAATCCGTTAAAGCATTGTTAAAGCGTGCTCACATCAACAGATATCCAAAACGAACCACAATTGTTGATGCCGGAACAGAGTCAAAATCTTTATACTTAATTTTAAAAGGCTCAGTTTCAATTATTTTACGTGAAGATGATGAGCGTGAAATTGTTGTGGCATATTTGAATCCTGGCGACTTCTTTGGGGAAATGGGGCTTTTCGAACCGAACCCTCAACGTACAGCTGAAGTTCGTACCCGTGATGTCTGTGAAATTGCAGAAATTTCATATGACAACTTCCATGAACTAAGCAAACAGTATCCAGATCTCAGCTATGCCGTTTTCGCGCAACTTGTTCGTCGTTTAAAAAATACAACTCGTAAAATGACTGACCTTGCATTCATTGATGTGTCTGGTCGTATTGCACGTTGCTTAATCGACTTATCTTCGCAACCAGAAGCAATGATCTTGCCGAATGGTCGTCAAATTCGTATTACTCGTCAAGAAATCGGACGTATTGTCGGGTGTTCACGAGAAATGGTTGGCCGTGTATTAAAGACCTTAGAAGATCAAGGTATGATCCAAACAGATGGTAAGGCTATTCTTATTTTTGATACTTCACTAGAAGAAACCCCAGTCACTGATGAAGACTATGATGACGAAGAATAATTACTCGTAATTATTTAATAAAGAGCAAACTTCGGTTTGCTTTTTTTATATGCAACAATGAGTTAATACACAAAGCTTACAAACTATTCTGTTTTTATGATTTAAGTTGAATACATATTTTCCGTTAGGCTAACTTAAAATTTCTCAAGGATTTCGCAGTATGCAATTTAAACCACTTGGTCACACTGGCATTAACCTTCCAGAAATTTGCTTAGGTACCATGACATTTGGTGAGCAAAATACTCAACAAGAAGCATTCGAACAGCTCAATTACGCTTTAGAACACGGTTTATATTTCTGGGATACAGCAGAGATGTATTCCGTACCTCCTAAACCGGAAACATACGGGGCGACTGAAACCATTTTAGGCAATTGGTTTGCACAGCATGGTCAGCGCGACAAAGTATTCCTTGCTTCAAAAATTGCAGGTCCTGGCTTTGGTGGAACCCATATTCGAGAAGGCCATACCAAGTTCAATAGTGACCATATCTCACAAGCGATTGATGGTTCACTTAAACGTCTCCAAACAGACTATATCGATCTCTACCAATTACACTGGCCAGAACGTCACACCAACTTCTTTGGAACACTCGCTTATGGCAACCAGCAAGCACACAATGATTATGACACTACACCTTTAGAAGAAACTTTACTTGTCCTTCAAAAAGAAATTAATCGAGGTCGTATCCGTTATATTGGTTTATCAAACGAGACCCCTTGGGGCACCATGAAGTTTCTACAACTTGCTGAAAATTTAGGTGTGAGTAAGTTTGTAAGTGTACAAAACCCATATAGTCTGCTTAATCGTACCTATGAAATAGGCATGTCTGAGATTGCCAAATATGAAGGAGTAGGTTTACTTGCGTACTCTCCTCTTGCTTTTGGTTATTTAACTGGCAAGTTCAGAAATGGAGCACGACCTGCGAATGCTCGCGTTACTCTATTTCCACGCTTTAGCCGCTACAGTAATCCACAAAGTGAATGGGCAACTGAACAATATGCACAGCTCGCTGAAAAGCATGGTTTAAGTCTGACTCAATTGGCTCTGGCTTTTATTAAGCAGCAGTTCTTTGTAACAAGCACAATTATTGGTGCGACCAATTTAGATCAGCTGAAAGAAAATATTCAGGCTTTTGAAATCGAGCTTTCACCAGAAATTTTACAAGGTATTGAAGCCATTCATATACAACAGCCAAACCCTGCCCCTTAAAAACAAAAAACGGATGCTTGAGCATCCGTTTTTACATTCACGTTAAAGTTTTAAAACTTATCTACGGCCATTATAAATAGCTAATGCTGCAGGTAAGTTTTTACGCATGTCATTAATACGTTGAGCGTTAGATGGGTGAGTAGACAAGAAAGATGAACCACCTGCACCTTCAAGTTTGTTCATTTTTTCCCAGAGGGTAATAGCAGCATTTGGGTTATAACCCGCACGTGCCATTAACATTAAGCCGCCTTGGTCAGCACGGCTCTCTAAACTACGCGAATATGGTAAGCCCACCCCTACTTGCGAACCTAGTTGTGCAGCAGCCGCTCCTAATTGGTTAACGTTACCGCCACCTGCATAGCTTAAGCCAATATTTAATGCCAAATCAGTTAAAGCCTGAGCACCAATTTTACTTTTCGCATGCTCTTCTAAAGCGTGTGTCATCTCGTGGCCCATAACAGCTGCAATTTCAGCGTCCGTTAGGTTTAGCTTATTCACAATACCTGTGTAGAACACGACCTTACCACCTGGGGCAACGTACGCATTAACAGTATCTGATTTCAGTACAGCTAACTGCCAGCTAAATGGCTGCCCTGTTTGATTTACTTGGTCAGCATAAGGTTTTAAACGGTTGAAAACAGAATTAATACGGCTATAGGTACTTGAACTTGTATCTAAAGTCCCTTTAGCACGTGCTTCCTGCACCATTTTAGTAAAACCTTGTGCAGATTGAGCATTTAAGGTTGCTGTATCTGCACCTGCCATGTCCGCCATTGTTGCGCAACCTGAAATTGTTACGACACCAGCAGCACATAAGCTTAAAAAAAGTTTTTTATTCATTAACATGGTTCACCTAAATCGTTAAAAAAACTGTTTATTCTTTTGCACTTATTATAAGAAATAGCACACAAGCTTTGAATCTCTCATTTCTTCACGATCATAGTATTTATGTAACGATCAAGCAGATAAAGTCATCAAATAAATCCAGAACAGTAAACATATTATATTTAAGACAAGATAGACATGGCTTAAAGGCTTAACTTTCTCTTCAAGAGAGGGGCTTGTTCTTTTCCATAATAGATAACTGTTTTGTATAAGGACAACTGGAATTAAGATACAAGCAATCAGAACAGAAAGGCTCATGAAGGCTGTCATAAAGAAGTCAGGATTATAATTTTGACCATAAATGACTAACATAGCCAACGTTGGCGAACCACCAATCGCAAATAAGAAAGAATAAAAAATGGTTTTTGAAATTGTTGGTTGTAATTTCATTTTAGTTCATCATCCATGACATAACTTTTATTTCTGTTTTAATCTGAATTAGACAAAACCGAAACTGCACTTTAGTCGGATATAAAAAAAGCCCCCTTTTCAGGAGGCTTTTATCATCTTTGCAAATTAAGCAGAGAATGGATGACGTAAAACAATTGTTTCTGCACGGTCTGGACCAGTTGAAACGATATCAATCGGACATTCGATTAATTGTTCAATACGTTTCACATAAGCCAAAGCATTTGCAGGTAATTGGTCAATGCTAGTCAAACCAACAGTTGACTCGCTCCAACCTGGCATAGTTTCATAAATTGGTTTCAAACATTCAAAAGAAACCGCATCAGAAGAACCTACGCAACCTGAATCAGTGTTTTCATAACCTACACAGATTTTTACTTCTTCTAAACCGTCTAGAACGTCAAGTTTAGTCAAGCAAATACCTGAAAGTGAGTTAACGTCTACAGAACGACGTAAGATTTCAGCATCAAACCAACCACAACGACGTTGACGACCAGTAGAAGCACCAAATTCGTGACCTACAGTACCCAAGTGTTTACCAATTGGGTCACCAGAATCACTTGCTGCATCGTAAACTAATTCTGTTGGGAACGGACCAGCACCTACACGTGTTGTATAAGCTTTAGTAATACCTAATACATAGTCAAGATGTAAAGGACCCATACCAGAACCAGAGCTTACGCCACCAGCAGTTGTATTTGAGCTAGTCACATACGGATAAGTACCGTGATCGATGTCTAAAAGTGAGCCTTGAGCGCCTTCAAACATTACAGGCTTACCTTCTTTGCGGTAGTCATGTAACACTTTAGTCACGTCAATCACTAATGGAGCAAGCACTTCGCGCCACTCGTTGCAAAGAGCCAATACGTCTTCAAATTTAACCGCTTCTACGCCGTAGAACTGAGTTAATTGGAAGTTATGTAACTCAAGCATTTCTTGGAGTTTTTCTTCTAACGCTGCACCACCACGAACAAGGTCAGCAACACGCACTGCACGGCGAGCTACTTTGTCTTCATACGCAGGGCCAATACCACGACCTGTAGTACCGATTTTAGCGTTACCACGTTTCTTCTCACGAGCCTGATCAAGAGCAATGTGGTTAGGCAAAATAAGTGGACAGTTTGGAGAAATGCGTAGACGTTCTTTAACTGGAACACCTTCAGCTTCCAAAATTCCCATTTCTTCAATTAATGCTGCTGGTGAAAGCACCACGCCATTGCCAATTAAGCACAATACGTTTTCACGTAAAATGCCTGATGGAATGAGGTGCAATACAGTCTTTTTACCACCTACGACAAGAGTATGACCTGCGTTATGTCCGCCTTGATAACGTACTACCGCAGCCGCTTGATCTGTGAGCAGGTCGACGATTTTACCTTTACCTTCGTCGCCCCATTGGGTACCAAGTACCACAACATTTTTGCCCATAATAGCCTCATTACATCATGCTGTTAAAATTGGAAACCATCAGTAAAAAACTTACCGCTGGCGTTTAAATCTTTTCAATATTCCATTGACCGTTTTGCGATACAAGCTGATGTGTCGCATAAGGAATAGAACCTAAATTATCATTACCTAACAATTGAACGACACGTAAGCCTTGTGAACGTGCATTTGCAATTGCTTTAAGCAAATCTGCATCAGTACCTTTGGGTGCCACCACAGTTTCAATTTCAGCAAACTGATTTGCCCCTAAGGCATATAAATCACAACTGAAACCAGTAGCAGGACGTGCACGACCAAAGTGTTCACCAATACCATCATAACGGCCACCTTGCGCTAAAGGTGCAGCACGGTTCGGTGCATAAACTGCATACATCAAACCAGTGTGATAGTGGTAACTGCGAAGTTCGACAACGTCAATTCCAACATTAAGTGCTGGCCAACGGTTTTTAATTTGTTCAAGTGTAGTTTTGAGTGCATTTAATGCAGCATCAAATTCAACATCTTTTAAAATATCTGTACTTAAATGAGTTTGTAATGCTTCTAAATCACTTGCATAGCGACCAAGTGCATAGAAGTCTGAACCCATATTTAAATTTTGAGTAAATTCAGCCAACTCAGGTAATGCTTTTCTTTGATAAAGATCAGATAACTCATGCTCTTCATTTTTAGAAAGTCCGGCATATTTTACTAAGCTGCGAAATAGCCCTACATGTCCTAAGTCTAAATGTGCGCCTTGCAATGTATAGGCATTTTCAATGAGCCCAAGCATTACATCGACCATTTCAACATCAGCTTCAATACTATCGTGGCCATATAGCTCTGCACCTAATTGTAAAGGTGCGCGAGTCGCATTGAAATTTTGTGGTTTTGTATGTAATACAGTCCCTGCATAACAGTAACGTGCAACCCCTTCAACAGGTCTTACATGTGCATCAATACGTGCAACTTGAGGTGTCATATCAGCACGGATACCGAGTAAACGGCCTGAAAGCTGGTCAATCACCTTAAAAGTTACTAAATCCAGGTCTTGATTTGATTCTGATAATGAAGACAACGATTCGATGTATTCGATAAATGGTGTATATACCAGTTGATAACCTCTTACTGAGAGGAAATCTATAGCTTCACGGCGAAGTTTTTCAATGACTTGCGCCTGTTCCGGCAATACATCTGCTACCCCGTCAGGCAGCAACCATGTCTCTGAAATGGTCATATTTCAAGCCTAAAATCTGATCAACGTGGAACGACCCCACATAAAAAAATCGGGAACACACCCGATTTCTCTTAGTGTAGCATGATACTTTGTGCCATGCACCTGACAATTTGCATAAATCTTTCTTAATAAACTCTAAAGTCAAAAAGAAGATAATAAGAATAAACAATAGTATTCAATGTCTTACCCTTATTCAATTTAGTTACACACTAAAGTTCTTCAACTAAAGAAAGGGCTAATAT
The DNA here is from genome assembly GCF_044538485.1 of Acinetobacter sp. ABJ_C5_2. Lineage (NCBI taxonomy): Bacteria > Pseudomonadati > Pseudomonadota > Gammaproteobacteria > Moraxellales > Moraxellaceae > Acinetobacter > Acinetobacter sp. ABJ_C5_2. Next base: position 25,745 of record NZ_JBIUCS010000031.1, read on the forward strand.
CTGAACTATCGCCTTGTTTCCAACTAACCAACCTTAATGATTAAATAGCTTTCTTAAGTTATTTTAAATTTAGAAAGAATCACACAAATCTAATAATCGATTTGCATAGCCCCATTCGTTATCGTACCAAGCAAATACTTTAGCTTGATGTCCCACAACCATGGTTTGAGTTAAATCAACAATAAGTGAATAAGGTGAATGGTTAAAATCGCTTGAAACTAGTGGTTCATCAGTCACTGCCATAATTTCCGCATAATCTGTTTGAGAAGCTTTGATTAGCAATTCATTAATATGATGAACAGTAATTGGAGATTGTGCGATAAACGTTAAATCAATTGCAGCTACATTAATGGTAGGTACTCGAATTGAGTAACCATCAATACGGTCTTCCATTTTCGGCATTACACGCTTTAATGCACCGAGTGCACTAGACGTAGTGGGAATAATATTTTGCCCAGAAGCTCTAGCACGACGTAAATCGCGGTGCGCATGATCAAGCACAGACTGATCTGCGGTTACTGCATGAATTTCAGTCATGAGCGCAGTTTCAATACCAAATGCATCATCAATAATTTTTACTAATGGCACCAAAGCCTGCGTAGTACATGACACACTAGATATGATTTGATCAGTTGCTTTTACATCAGCATGGTTAACACCATAGACAATTGCAGCATCGACATGGTCAAAAGGTGCAGCCCCAATAATGACCCTCTTCGCCCCTGCTTCTAAATGACGTGTTGCATCAGCATGAGAACGGAACAAGCCTGTACATTCGAGTACAACATCAATTTGCAAGCTTGCCCACGGTAAAAGTTCTGGTTGTTTTTGCTGAAGAACTTCAACTTTCAAATTTCTTTGGTTAGATTCAATATTTAAATAAATCTTTTCATTTTCAATAGCTATATCAACTTTGCCATCAAAACGACCATGAGTTGAATCATATTTAAATAAATGCACTAGTGTCTGTACATCTGCTATATCGTTAATCGCCACGATTTCAAAATGAAATTGTTTCGGGCTCTCAAACCAGGCACGTAAAACATTACGTCCAATCCGGCCAAACCCATTAATGGCGATACGTTGCATGACCTATCCTTATCTACAAAACCAGAAACGAAAGAAGGCATATAGTAAAACACGTGAAGGCCAATTGAATATAGATTTTTAGCCAAATCACAGTTTTGTAAGATATTCCCTCTAAAATCGTTGGTTCGGTGGGGTTTTTCCGTTACAATTTAGCGTTTTTTAAAAATAAGCCCCGTATCACATGCGAGATTTGTGAACAAACAAACTTGTGGTGATGCTTTTAGCCAAATTCGAAAATATGGAGTGACTTGGTTGTGAGTACTCGTTTAATGACATCTGCTGAAATTCGTGAAGCATTTTTGCGCTACTTTGAAACGCAAGGGCATACACGTGTCGCGTCGAGTTCTCTTGTTCCTGCCAACGACCCAACTTTATTATTTACAAATGCTGGGATGAACCAGTTTAAAGACTGTTTTTTAGGTCTTGAGAAACGTGACTATGTACGTGCCACAACATCACAAAAATGTGTACGTGCAGGCGGTAAACATAACGACTTAGATAACGTCGGCTATACAGCTCGTCACCATACATTCTTTGAAATGTTAGGTAACTTCTCATTTGGTGACTATTTCAAACGTGATGCTCTTAAGTTTGCTTGGGAATTTTTAACCAGCGAACAATGGCTTGCTTTACCGAAAGATCGCTTATATGTAACGGTTTATCATACCGATGATGAAGCTTATGACATCTGGAATAAAGAAATTGGTTTAGCACCAGAACGTATTATCCGTATTGGTGATAACAAAGGCGAAAAATACGCTTCAGATAACTTCTGGGCAATGGGTGATACAGGTCCATGTGGCCCATGTTCTGAAATTTTCTTTGACCACGGTGACCACATTTGGGGTGGTTTACCTGGTTCTCCTGAAGAAGATGGCGACCGTTTCATTGAAATCTGGAACAACGTTTTCATGCAGTTTAACCGTACTGCTGATGGCGTGCTTCATCCTCTTCCAGCTCCATCTGTTGATACAGGTATGGGCTTAGAGCGTATTTCTGCTGTATTGCAACATGTTAATTCAAACTATGACATTGACCTGTTCCAACACTTATTAAAAGCTGCTGCAAACATTATTGGTATTGAAGACGAAGGTCAGCCTTCTTTACGTGTTGTTGCAGACCATGCACGTTCTTGCTGTTTCTTAATTGCTGATGGTGTAAACCCAAGCAATGAAGGCCGTGGCTATGTACTTCGCCGTATTATTCGTCGTGCTGTGCGTCATGGTAACAAGCTTGGCGCAACTGGTACGTTCTTCTACAAAATGTTGCAACCTTTAATCGAAGTTATGGGTGATGCATACCCAGAACTTGCAGCGCGCAAAGATGTGATTGAAGCAACTTTAATTCGTGAAGAAGAACAGTTTGCTAAAACACTTGAGCAAGGTTTAAAACTACTTGAAGGTGAACTTGCTCAGTTAAAAGACAAAACTATTCCTGGTGCGACTGTATTTAAACTTTACGATACTTACGGCTTCCCAACAGACTTAACTGCGGATATTGCACGTGAACGTGGCTTTATTATTGATGAAGCTGGCTTTGAAGTTGAAATGGCTGCACAACGTCAACGTGCGCGTGACGCTGGTAAGTTTGCAGTTGACTATAACAACATTGTAAAAGTCGAAGGTGAAACTCAGTTCGACGGTTATATTAACACAACTGGTCAAGGCGAAATTGTAGCGATCTATAAAGATGGCGTACAAGTTGATGAAGTTTCTGAAGGTGACGAAGCTCTTATCGTTCTAAACCAAACTCCTTTCTATGCTGAAAGTGGTGGTCAGATTGGTGATACAGGTATCTTCAAAAACGAAACTGGTATTTTTGAAGTTCAAGACACCAAAAAGTCTGGTGGTGCCTTTGTTCATCAAGGTATTGTGACCGTTGGTAACCTCAAAGCAAATCAAAATGTAGAAGCGATTGTTAAAGCAGACATTCGTGAAGCTACTGCCCGCAACCACTCAGCAACTCACTTGTTACATGCTGCCCTTCGTCAAATCTTAGGTTCACATGTACAACAAAAAGGTTCTTTAGTTGCAAGCGACATCTTACGTTTTGACTTTGCAAATGACCAACCTGTTTCATTTGAACAATTACAACAAGTTGAACGTCTCGTAAATGCTGAAGTTATTGCCAATACTCCAGTGACGACTGAACTTCTCGACATTGAAGCTGCGAAAGCAAAAGGCGCAATGATGTTGTTCGGTGAAAAATACGGCGATGAAGTTCGTGTACTCTCTATGGGTTCAGTCATTGATGAGAAAAATTTCTCAATCGAACTTTGTGGTGGTATTCACGTAAAACGTACAGGTGATATTGGTTTATTCAAAATCACTTCTGAAGGTGGCGTAGCTGCTGGTGTACGTCGTATTGAAGCAGTAACTGGTACTAAAGCGTTAGAAGTGGTACAAAAAGCTGATAATGATATTCAGCACATTAATAGCTTACTCAAAGCACAGAAAGACCAAACAGTTGAGCGTGTACAAGCCAATGTAGAATTGGTTTCTGCATTACAAAAGCAGATTGAACAGCTCAACCAGAAATTGGCAAACTTCCAAGCGGCTGACTTGATTGACCAAGTACAAACCATTGCTGGTCGTCAAACGCTTATTACCACTGTTCAAGGTGTTGATGCCAAAGCGCTTCGCAACTTACATGACAGTGTGAAATCAAAATTAGAGAACGCAGTGATTGTGTTAGCAGGTGTAGAGGGTGACAAAGTCAGCCTGCTTGCATCAGTCGCGTCGCAATACACTGCAAATCTAAAAGCAGGTGACATCATCAAACATCTAGCAACTGAGTTAGGTGGTAAAGGTGGTGGTAAACCTGACTTAGCACAAGGTGGCGCGCCACTTAACGAGAAGTTTGGACAAGTTATTGCAGCATTGCCTGCTTGGCTTGAACAAAAATAAGACTTCACTTTTTGTGTAACTGACCCTGAAAAGCCTCTCAGGGTCATGGCTTATATGGAACAACTATGGCATTAATCGTTCAAAAATATGGCGGTACTTCTATGGGTACCCCCGAGCGCATTTTAAATGTTGCTCGTCGTGTGAAGCGTTGGCATGATCACGGTCACAAGGTTGTTGTGGTCGTATCTGCAATGAGTGGTGAAACAAACCGCTTACTTGCCCTCGCTAAAGCCATTACCGAAACACCTGACCCACGCGAGTTAGACCAAATGGTTTCAACCGGTGAACAGGTGACGATTTCCATGTTAGCTATGGCACTTAATTCGATTGGTGTGGAAGCTAAATCCTATACCGGACGTCAAGTCGGTATTAAAACTGACAGTGCATTTACTAAGGCGCGTATTGAGTCGATTGACACAGATGTCATGACCAATGACCTAGATGCAGGCCGTGTTATTGTGGTTGCAGGCTTCCAAGGCTTTGATGCCAATGGGAACACAACAACTCTAGGACGTGGTGGTTCAGATACTTCTGGTGTTGCCATTGCTGCTGCGCTTAAAGCAGATGAATGCCAAATCTATACTGACGTTGATGGTGTTTACACTACAGACCCTCGTGTTGCTCCTAAAGCGAAGAAAATTGATCGTATTTCTTTTGAAGAAATGCTAGAAATGGCATCATTAGGTTCAAAAGTTTTACAAATTCGCTCAGTAGAATTTGCCGGAAAATATCAAGTTCCTTTACGTGTATTATCAAGCTTTGATAATGATGAAGACGGCGCATTTGACGACGAATTTAAAGAAAATGTAGGTACACTCATTACTACTGAGGCAGAAGACAATATGGAACAGCCAATCATTGCAGGTATTGCTTTTAACCGTGACGAAGCAAAATTAACGATTTTAGGTGTACCTGATGAACCAGGTATTGCTTCTAAAATTTTATCACCAGTAAGTGATGCCAACATTGAAGTGGACATGATAGTTCAAAATGTTGAAGAAGATGGCACAACAGATTTTACTTTCACAGTGAACCGTGTTGATTTAGCGAAAGCTGAAAAAATCTTAAACGAGACTGCCAAAAATATTGGTGCACGTGAAGTTTCAACACGTGACGATATCGTAAAAGTTTCAATTGTTGGTGTAGGTATGCGCTCACATGCTGGTGTAGCAAGTAAGATGTTCACTGCCCTTGCAGACGAAGGCATCAACATCCTTATGATTTCAACTTCTGAAATTAAGGTTTCTGTCATTATTGATGAGAAATATCTTGAACTTGCTGTTCGCTGCTTACATACCGCTTTTGGTTTGGATCGTGAACATGGTGAAAGCAGCGCCCGCGCTTAATTTTACCAAACGGTCAAGAATTCATTCAAAACTGTTTACTTGTCCGACAATAATCAAAGAAAACACAGAGCCGCTATAGTTTTTTTTATAGCGGCTCTGTTATATTAAACGGAAAGTTTTTTGGCAGAGATTATCAAAATATGACTTTGTTCTCATATTTCTGTTAGAATCTGACTGAAAACTGAGGTTGAGCTTTTTATTTGGGTACCAATATTGCAGTTTTAAGCGTTTAGCAAGGAGATAAACATGCTGATTCTGACCCGCCGTGTCGGGGAAACATTAATGATTGGGGATCAAGTCAGTGTTACTGTGCTTGGCGTCAAAGGAAACCAGGTTCGAATTGGTGTGAATGCGCCAAAAGAGGTTTCTGTTCATCGCGAAGAAATTTATCAACGTATTCAACATGAACGTGCAATGCATGAACACCTTCAACATCTTGATCAAGATTATCAAGTTTCATATGAAGATGATAATTATGCACAGAAAAACTTCAATCGTTAGTATGAAGTTATTCTCTCCCTAATTAAAGCGACTTTATAGTCGCTTTAAATTTTTTGGGAGTATATAAATTTATAGGCCTAATGCACGTTTTACTGGTGCATAACTACGACGATGCTGATCAATCACGCCATGAGCTGCAATCGCTTCAAAATGTGCTTTTGTTGGATAACCTTTGTGTTTTCCAAAACCAAATAATGGATATTGCTGATCTAATTCTGCCATTTGGCGATCACGTGTGACTTTTGCCAAAATACTCGCCGCACTAATCTCGGCGTGGCTAGCGTCGCCCCCAACAATCGCTTCACAAGGAATAATGATTCCTTTTGGAATTTGGTTGCCATCTACAATGACTTTTTGAGGCTGTGTTTTTAGGCCTTCCACTGCTCTTTTCATTGCTAAAAATGTTGCTTGCAAGATATTCAGCTCATCAATTTCTGCATGCGTCGCTTCCGCTATTGACCACGCTAGAGCTTTTTCCTGAATTTCAATAAACAACTTTTCACGTTTCTTTTCAGTTAATTTTTTAGAATCGTTTAATCCTAAAATTGGATTGTTCGGATCTAAAATAACAGCTGCAGCAACAACTGAACCCACTAGTGGGCCTCGCCCCGCCTCATCTACGCCTGCAACAAACATGTATACTCCAATAAAAAAAGAGGCCGATCAATATGAGTCAGCCTTCTTTGAAACTCAAATTATTAATTACTTTTGTAAAGCTTCTGCTACGCAAGCATTTACAGTATTAGAAACGACTTGATTTACAACTGTTGCACGTGCAGCTGGATCAAGTGCAGCAGTAGCCAAATCAACTGCAGTCACACTGTTTGGTGCCTTTTCACTTACGCAACCACAAACATTAGTTTGAATACTATCACGTTGTTCAGCAGTCATAAGCTTTGTTGCTGTTTTCCATGCAGCGACATTATTAATTTCTGTAATACATTTCGCATTTACAGCAACTTTTAATGCAGTCATGCCTAACTGTTGAGTTGCAGTTTCTGCAGAACCTGCACCAGGTGTGGTCGCACATGCTGTTAAAGCCAAAACTACTGGTGCTACAGCGAGCATCAATTTTTTCATCATTTTTTCCTTTGATCGAACGTAAGCAGCGCGTATTTTGCCTAAACTTGTGCTTAGAAGAAACAAATAAATTGATGCATTTATGCAATCTAGCTCTCTTATTTTCTCGCTTAAATTGACCGTGTTTTTCCCAATTAAAGCGTTCTGTTTATAGCACGCTCCGTTACGAGAACAACATTTCTCAAATTCAGTGCTTTCCCATAAAATCTAGCGCTAAAATGACAAAAAAATAGGGTCTTTTATGCCTGCCTCATCCTCTCAATACTACACCCGTACTGCACAGATTCTGCATTGGGTCATGGCAATCATTTTCATTACCGCTTGGGTGATTGGTTTCTATAGTGGAAATTTTTTAAGTTACGATGCCGATGGCAGCTTTAAAGGTGATGTTATTACACTGCATAAAAACATTGCCACAACCATTATCTTTTTAGTGGTTATTCGCCTATTCTGGCGTTACACCCACCCAACCCCGAAGTTGCCTGACACGATGTCACCGACGATGAAAACTTTGGCACATGTTGGTCATCTATTGCTTTATGTGATTTTGGTGGCTTTACCTGTGACGGGTTGTTTATTTAGCTGGAGTGCTGGTCATCCTGCCCCTGTTTTATATTTATTTGAAATTCCACGTTTAGTACAAGACAATCCAGAGCTTTTAGCTATCGTTAAACCATTACATATTTATATTTCGTGGTTTGCAGGTTTGCTTATTGTTGGACATGTTCTGGCAGCTTTAAAACATCACTTTGTGGATAAAGACAATGTTTTAAACAGTATGACCAAACAGCCTAAATAAATTCAATGTTAAAAAAAAACCGCCTATCACAGGCGGTTTTTTTATTTAGATTTTTTGGATTTCTGAAATCCACTTTTGCTTCTCTTCATCTGAGATGAAAGAGGCTTCAAAAGAGTTAATTGCGAGTTGCTTCAACTCATCATTACTTAAATCTAAGGCTTGCTGAATAGCAACGAAGTTATCATTCATATATCCACCGAAATATGAAGGATCATCCGAGTTAACAGTCACATGTACGCCTTTTTGTAAAAGACGGCGGATGTTGTGCTCTTTCATATCCTTAACGACACATAGCTTTAAGTTACTTAAAGGACAAACTGTTAATGGCATTTTTTCATTAATTAAACGAGCCATTAATTGTTCGTCTTCTTCAGAACGCACGCCGTGGTCAATACGGTTTACTTTGAGCAAGTCTAAAGCTTCCCATACATATTCAGGTGGGCCTTCCTCACCTGCGTGAGCAACGATTAAGAAACCTTCTTCACGCGCTTTAGCAAAAACACGTTCAAATTTAGCTGGTGGATGGCCTACTTCACTTGAATCAAGTCCAACAGCAATGATGTCTTCTTTAAACGGTAAAGCTTGCTCAAGCGTTTCAAATGCAGCTTCTTCACTTAAATGTCGCAAGAAACACATAATAAGCTGAGAGCTAATACCAAATTTAGCTTTTGCGTCAGCACATGCACGTTTAAGCCCATTTATGACCGTTGCAAAAGCAATACCACGGTCGGTATGGGTTTGCGGGTCAAAGAACATTTCTGTATGAACGACACGATCTTCTGCACATTTCTCAAAATATGCCCATGCTAAATCATAAAAATCTTGCTCATGAACAAGAACATTTGCACCAGCATAGTAAATATCTAGAAATGATTGAAGATTATGAAAGTTATAAGCTTGCTTTACTTCTTCAACAGATTTGTAAGGAATCTGAATCTGATTACGCTGTGCAATCGCAAACATTAATTCAGGTTCAAAAGTACCTTCAATATGTACATGCAACTCAGCTTTTGGTAAGGCCTGAATCAGCTCGACTTGATTCATATTAACTCCACATCTAAAGAAAAAAGGGCGTGGTAAACACACCCTTCTATAATTTCCTTCTTATATCTCTATCACTAAAATAGTTCTAGAAGGAAATTATAAAAAATCGTATTAACCGCCAAAAGCGATAAATTTAAATACCCAAAGAGCAGCAATAATCCATACCATGTATGGAACAGTTTTTGCCTTACCTGTGAATAATTTAACTAATGCATAGCTGATAAAGCCCATTGCAATACCATCTGCAATTGAGTAGGCAAATGGCATAAATACAATTGTTAAAAAGGCTGGAACAGCTTCTGTAATATCATCCCAATCAATGTGTGTGATCCCTTGGATCATTAACACACCAATAAACAATAAAGCTGGTGCTGTTGCAAAACCTGGTACAGATTGAGCAAGAGGTGCCAAGAATAAACAGCAAATAAATAAGAAAGCGACAACGACAGCGGTTAAACCTGTACGTCCACCTGCTGCTACACCTGAAGCTGATTCAATATATGGCGTGGTTGATGAAGTACCTAATGCTGCACCAGCAACAATCGCAGTAGAGTCAGCAAATAGTGCTTTTTTCAAACGTGGTAATTTACCATCTTGTAAAAGCCCTGCGCGGTGTGAAACGCCAACCAAAGTACCCGTACTGTCGAACAAGTCAACAATGAAGAATACAAAGATGACACCCACCATACTTGCAGTAAATAGGCCTTTAAAGTCCATTTGCATGAATGTCGGTGCAATAGAAGGAATCTGGCCCACTACGCCTTTAAATTCATTTAAGCCTAAAGCAGTCGCAATTGCTGTCACCACTAAAATACTAATAATGATGGCACCACGAACTTTGAGCTGATGTAAAACTACAATGAGTAAAAAGCCAAATAAAGCCAGTAGCACTGTAGGTTGTTTAATATCGCCCAACCCCACTAATGTCGCTTTGTTTGCAACAATGATTCCAGCATTTTTTAGCGCAATAAGTGCAAGGAATAAACCAATACCACCACCTATCGCAAATTTAAGCGACATTGGAATGGCATTGACAATCGCTTCACGAACTTTAAAGAAGCTAATAGCAAGAAATACAACACCTGAAACAAAAACAGCTGCTAAAGCTGTCTGCCATGGCACTCCCATACCCATACATACCGAATAGGTAAAATAAGCATTAAGCCCCATACCCGGTGCCAAGGCGATTGGGTAATTGGCAATAATACCCATCACTAAACAACCGATTGCTGCTGCCAAACAGGTCGCAACGAATACGGCGCCATGATCCATGCCGGTTTCAGATAAAATGAGTGGATTGACAATGATGATGTAACACATCGTTAAAAATGTAGTTACACCAGCAAGAACTTCTGTTCGAAACGTGGTTTTATTGTCGCTTAACTTAAATAAACGCTCTAACCAGCCTGCCGAAGAATTGGGCGCCGCCATAAGTAGCCTCTATGCAAAATCTGAGCTGTGGAATATGTACTTCTATGTAGGTATCTGAGCAATCTTGTTTTTCTGTTCAGATCTCTAGACAAAAATCTTAAATAGACGAAGCAACAAATATGCCACTCATTTGATGTCTGTTTTCATACACAGAAAATAGCCACAGCCCCTCTTGAAACACAAAAAAGCTGCATAACCCCTATGCAGCTTTTTTACTATACGTTCAATAAGTTTAACAGATTCAACAGCAACATGATCAAAATTTATGAAAAGATATGACCAATGGCACACTTTTTAAAGCAAATTACAATAACCATTCTGCTTAGAAAAAAACTTTTTTATCACTAATATATTTTTGCAAATTGTATGAAGCTAAATTGCTATGACTCACACGATTTGGATTTCGCTCAATCGTCTGCAAATTTTTTTCAGCTTCCTGAATAATCCTCATGAGCTCCTGATGTCTTTTATTTTGGGTATCTAAATATGCCCAATACCCTAATACAAACACGATACTCACACACAACACTATTAATACTTTATTGATCATTATTATTATCTCTATGTTTTTAATGTTAATGATCTTAACAAAAAACAACCAGTTTGTGAATATTTTCACATTTATTTACAATAATTATTAATTACTCAAGCTATTGATATAAAAAATGTTTTCCAATTTACAATTTAAAAAAAGATTAAAAATAATACTTTTCACTTAAAAATTCATTTTTAAAAATAACTATATTTTTTTAACAGAAAGTTATAT
>NZ_JBIUCS010000032.1:0-35133 GCF_044538485.1 Acinetobacter sp. ABJ_C5_2
GTAAAAAGCTACTTAAAACCTGAAATACAGCAAAAGGCCTGCTTAAAAGCAGGCCTTTTGCTGTGATAAGTTTTATATTTATAAAAATTTTGCAGATATTTTTTAAATAGATAGTTGAAGTATTTTTTATCAGTTGATTCCATCACTAGAAGCTTCTGTATGAGTGGTTTCGAGTTCAATTAATGTCTGTATAAATTCCCATGTTTTCTCTGGTTCAATTGGACCTTGTTCACAAATAGAACTATTAATGATGCCATCCAAAAGTGAGAGGACGAGACGCGTTAAAGCGCTAGGGTCATTGACTTCCAATTGTTTCAAAATAGAAGTTGTCAGGTTAAACAGCCAGTTCCAATATTCATCCAGAGCGACTTGAATGGATGGGTATAAGTTTCCTACTTCCATGCCTGCTTTGTGAAATGGACATCCTCTAACACCATTTTGATTGACCCAGTCGATATACCAAAGATAAAGTTGTTCTAGTTTCTCTAATGGTGTTGTGAGTTTCGAGATGTGCTCTTCCACAGCCATTTGAATATCGAGTTTTAATTGCTTTAGGCAAGAGAATACGAGCTCTTCTTTCGATGGGAAATGTTTATAAAAAGTTGCTTTGGCAATATCGGATTCCGCAATAATACGGTCGACCCCCACAGAGATATAATTTTCCTGAATAAAGAGCTGAGTAGCAGTGCTTAGAATGATTTCTCGTTTTGGGTACTTTTTCTTGAATTGTATATCTGCGTTCATAGGGGGGGAGGAGCACAATATGCTGAAGTATTAAGTTGTTATTTTAGTGTATAGATAGAGTTTTCGGCTAGACTTCAGTAAGAAGATTGATATAAAAATAGACAGAACTGTATGTATTTTGTAAAATACTTTTAAATATAATTTAGTTTTATAAAATGTTGAACAGTATTCATCAAATTTTAGATAGTTTGGGTATTAGCCCACAGAAACGTGCTATTCATATTCAATTTACGTCTCCGATATTGAATGACCAAGTATTTCTGCAAAGAATCGATGGCGTACATGCACTCAATGATAGCTTAAAAGCAGAACTTTTATGCCTATCAACAAATGCAACGATTCAACTAAAATCTTTTATTGGTGTTCAGGCTGCCGTAGATATAGTGACGGAGCGAGGTGAATTAACCCGCGTTACAGGCATTATTACTCATGCTCAGCAAGGCCAGTCAGATGGAAGCCTAACTTTATATAAGCTGACCTTAGAAGATCCAACCGCATTATGGAAATATCGCCGCAATTCGCGCGTATTTATGAATAAAAGCGTGGTTGAAATATGGGAAATATTATTTAAAGAATGGCAAGTTAAAAATCCGCTATTTGCTGCAAGTTTAAGTTTAGATTTAAGTGGTCTAACACAAACTTATGATGTTCGTCCTTTTGTTATGCAACATAACGAAAGTGATTGGGACTTCCTCACACGCTTACTTCGTAGTGAAAATATCAGTTGGCTCATTGATGAAGCTCAGCATATTGTTCCAAGTACCGATACATCTATTCAAGCTCAAAAGCTCAGGTTGATTGATGCCAATAGCCAATATCAGCCTTTAGACCGTAAAACGATTCGTTACCACCGTAGTAGTGCGGTGGAACAATACGACAGTATGACTCGCTTAACGGCCGAGCGTTCTCTTCAACCCAACGTTATGCATATACAACGTTGGCAAGCAGAAATATTAGAACAAGAAGAAGGGATTGGAAGCGTTCAAAGTAAGCATCAGCATAGCGAACAATATGACAATGCTACACTTGGCTTAGAGCAAGCTTGGAACTATGCGCCTGCATGGATTGGTGACTTAAAGGGTGAGGATGGTGTAACTAAATCTGGAAATCAACAAGTCGAACGATTCAACCAGAACCTCCACAATTACTACGAGGCACAGGCGAAACGCTTTATTGCGCAAACGACGGTCCGCGATGCCTATGTGGGCTACTATTTCGAACTCAATGAACACCCAGAAATAGACCAGCATGAAAGTTCAGATAAAAGCTTTTTGATTATTTCTAAAAATTTCTTTAATCAGAATAATTTACCTAAAGATTTAAATGACCAAATTAATGGTCTATTGGCGCAAAGTAACTGGTCAATACAAAACCCCGAGAACAGTGATGAACGCCAAGCGAATCAACTGATTTTACAACGTCGTCAGATTCCAACAACACCAGCTTATAACCCACAAATTCATAGCCCTACAACTCATCCGCAACGTGCAAAAGTGGTGGGTCCTGAAGGTGAGGAAATCTATGTAGATGAGTGGGGGCGTATTAAAGTTCGCTTCCTGTTTACCCGTAGTGATGACCATAGCCATGATGGTGGCGCAGGGACCAACAACAATGACACCGATTCAGCATGGATTGACGTTCTAACGCCATGGGCAGGAGAAGGTTACGGTGTACGTTTTTTACCGCGTATCGGTGAGACTGTCGTTATTGACTTCTTTAATGGCGATATAGACCGACCATTTGTGATGGGCCGAATTCATGAGGCACAGCGCCATCCAACCAAATTTGATAACAAAGGTAAGCTTCCTGATACTAAAAAGCTGAGTGGTATCCGTTCCAAAGAAGTCTCAGGTGGTGGGTTTGGACAACTCAGATTTGATGATACACCGGGACAAATTAGTACCCAGCTACAAAGCAGTCATGGTGCAAGCCAGTTAAACCTCGGGAAACTGAGTCATCCCAAAGATAAAGCGGAAAGTGAAGACCGCGGAGAAGGTTTTGAACTGCGTACGGACCAATGGGGAGCTTTACGTGCGGGGCAAGGTTTATTGGTATCCACCCATAAACAGGATAATGCCAAAGGCGAACACCTCGATGCCGAAGTTGCGAAAAAGCAACTTGAGGGTAGTCAAACGAATAGTAAAGCACTGAGTGACATCGCTAAAAACCAGAAAACCGATGAAATAGAGTCGCTTGAACAGTTAAAAGATTTTGCCTCACAAATTCAGCAACAAATCGCTAAATTTGAAAAAGCTTTACTGCTTTTAAGTTCACCAGATGGGATAGCCTTGAGTACATCCGAAGATATTCATATCTCGGCTGATGCACAAATTAATCAGATTGCTGGAGACAGCATCAATATAAGTACTCAAAAGAATGTGATTGCACATGCCCAAAATAGGTTGAGCCTTTTTGCTGCTCAGAGCGGGCTAAAAGCAGTCGCTGCACAAGGCAAGGTAGAAATACAAGCCCAGTCAGATGCACTGGATGTCTTCGCCAAACTTGGAATTACTATTTCATCAACCGATGACAAAGTCATAATTAGTAGTCCGAAAGAAGTCCAGATCACAGGGGGGACATCGCAAATTACCTTAAATGGTTCAGGAATCTTTCCGAAAACTGGCGGGAAATTCCAAGTCAATGCTGGACAGCATGTGTTCCAAGGCGGCGCATCGGCAAGTGTTCAATCTAGTTTGCCACCACCACCAAAACGTGCACAAGGCGTTTTAGAGTTACGTCATGATTATGTACACGGAGAATTTGTCAAAGGTGCTGGCTATACAGTGACTGATTCGTTAGGAAAAGTCGTTAAAGGAAAGTTAGACGATAAAGGTTTTGCTCGTGTTTCTGGTTTGGCAACAGGTTCAGTAAAGATTCTGTTCGATCCAGACCCACGTAATCCTTGGGATGAGGCAAGTGATTTTAAACGCAAGGTAGAGTGGCCAAATCAAAATGATGTAGAAGGCAGCATTGGCATTGCATCTGGCAGTAAAGGGTTAACTGAAACATTAAAAAATGATTTTAAAAAGTTGAGTCAACTTGCGAGCAATGTGAAATCTGCGCAGCAGAAGATTGAATCGGTTAAAAAAATCAAAGATCAAGGTGCTAAAGCATTGCTACCAATGGCGATGGAACAGGTTTTAGGGGGGAGTGATGGATCTAAGTTAAGTCAATCATTTGTTAGTCAAAATAGCTTTATGCCTTCAAGTCAGCAGAGTAATCCACTCCGAATGTTGACACAAGCAAGCTCTGACAAAACAGCAATAACAAAAATCCAATCACCTTTTGAAACGTTTGTATAATTTGAGAAGAATATGGCACGAAGTACTCCAGAAGTTGTTGCACCATTAAATACATTAGACATCAAAGATGTTCAAAATTCGAAAGAAAAAATAGATCAATGGTTAAAAGCGAAGACAAATAATAATGTTACCTTGGAGCGGATTGAAACTGTTGCAAGAAATATACCTTTGTTAGGGAGTGTATTTGCTGCTGTTGATGTCGTTTCTGATCTTATGCAGATTTATGATAAAGGATTCAACAATGCTGACATTATGGATTGGGCAAACTTAGGGATTGATGCGATTGCGATAATTCCTGGTCCAGCAACAGCCACCGCTCGTACAATGGCACGTCCTGCATTGTTTTTAGTGCGAGAGGAAGTAAGAAGAATAACTAAAAATGGAGTAAAAAAATTAACTAAAGAGCAAATAGGTCCGGCATTTAAAGTAACGATTATTAGTGTTATATCAGAACACTTAAATTCAGCAGTGGCAGGTGAACTTGAAAAGTTTGCGAACGAAGCCCAAAAAAGATTAAATTCATTACTGACAGAAACTGGTACATGGGTTGAAAATAGTACGTCAACAATTGATACAGGAATACGTCAAGTTGTTGAGAAAGGAACGATAGCAAATCCTGATGCAAATTATAAACGTGCTCAAGAACAAAGAAATGCAATCATACCGAGATTGAAAAATGGAGAGATTGTTCGGGCTGGGAAAAATGTTGCATATACCTTAGAGAATAGTTTGAAAGGTAATGCAAAGAGCGGCGCTAACTTACTAACCAAAGGTGCAATGTGGGTAGTTAAAGATGAAGATAAAGCCACTGTTTTAAAACTCGGAACTAATATTAAATTATTAGGCATAACAGCAAAAACAAAAATACAAGGGCTAGGTGGTGCTGAAACAGCTTTTACAATTGGGTGGTTGTTAGCTGTTTTATTATTGGCAGTAAAGAAGCATAAGTCAAAAGTTGAAGCTGATAAAAAAGCAGCTCAAGTTAAAGCAGGTCAAACATCTCAAGCAGACAAACACCATGATGATGCTAGATTAGAAAAATCGGCATCACAAGCAGCATCAGATAAAAATGCTGGTAAGTGTAAAAATTGTATGGGTAGTACTGATGGTTCGATTACCTTTGCAATGGGTACAGAGTTCTTTACTCATCTTGATGCACAACTCGGTGGCATGATTCAAGACAGCATTAGCCGGACCTATGCTTCAAACCTTTACCAGATGGATGATGCTATATTTGGAGCACGTTGGGTTACTCCATTTACTACAAAAATTTCACGTAAATTTAAATATAGTCCAAAGAAAAAAGATCATAAAGACTATTTAAACGGGCTTGAATACATTGGTTTAGATGGTCGAGCAATCGATCTGCCTGACCTAAAAATGGGTCAAAGTATTTATGATCCGATTGAGCAATACACTTATACAGTTTTATCAGATCAGTTGCATTTAATTGCCTACGGTGAAGACGAGAAGCGCTATTATGAAAAATACGGTGAGGACTATCGTCTATCCTATATAGAACGTAAAAATGGTTTTAAAGTCGCTTTACGTTATGACCATGTTTCTATCGATAATAAAACAATTTTATCGGACATTTTATTTAAACAGGACGATAATTTACTGGCTCATTTAGCTTTGCAATTAACTCCACAAGGATTGGTTTCCGATATTTGGACAATCAAAAATGGTCAATTAGATCGTGTTTTGGCAAGTTATAACTATGATCAACAAGGTGATTTGGTTCAGGCAACAAATGAGTTTGCAGCTTCTTATTATTATCAATATAACCATCATTTAATTACACGTTATACAGATCTTACACATCGTGGAATGAACCTAAAATGGGATGGTATTTTACCTACTTCAAAAGCCATTGAAGAATGGGCCGACAATGCTAGTCGTGCTTCAAAGTTGGAATGGGATCAAAACATCCGGAAAACCTATGTGACTGATGTTGAAGGTAATACCACTGAACATTTTTACGATATAGATGGTTATACCTACCGTATTGTTTATCCTGACAACTATCAGGAATGGTTCTTTAGGGACAATGCTAAGAACATCACTTTACATATCGCTAAAGATGGCTCAAAAACTTCATATACTTACGATGAGCGCGGTAATGTCTTGACTACAACTCAAGATGATGGTGCGACAAGTTATTTTGAATATGATGACAAAGATAATCTGATCGGGATGGTCGATGCTGAACAGGGACGCTGGTTTAAGCAATATGATGGTTCTGGAAATCTGATCAAAGAAATTGATCCACTTAAGCATGAAACTGCTTATGCTTACAATGCCATGGGCTTAGTCACTTCCATTACAGATGCTAAAGGTGGAAGTAAGTCACTCAAATATGATGATCTAGGGAATTTAATTAGTTATACAGATTGTTCAGGTAAAGAAACCAAGTGGCAATATGATGAGCGTGGTCGTGTAATCAGCATTGAAAATGCATTAAAACAAAAAGTTGAGTATTTTTATACTGAACTGACCTTAGAAAATCGGGAACCAATTATAAAGGGTTTACCTCTGAATGCTTTTGGTCAACTTGAAAAGATCAAACATGCTGATGGAACAGAAGAACATTTCATTCATGATGCGGAAGGGCGTTTACTGGCACATGTAGATCCTAAACAGAACATCACTCGTTATGAATATGATGAGGCGGGTTTAATTCTGTCTCGTACAGATGCTTTAAATCACAAATTAAAATATAAATGGGATCGATTGGGACGTCTAACCCGACTCATTAATGAAAATGGTGCAAGTTATCAATTTTTTTATGACCTTGGTGGGCGTTTAATTAAAGAAGTCGACTTTGATGGTAAGGAAACGGTATACCACTATGATGAAAACTCGGGCCAACTGGCAACCAGTATTGAAGTCGCATCTGCTTATGGACAAGACCTCAAAGACCGAGCTGCACCGAAAGACAGAATTCAACAATTTATCTTTGACAGTATGGGGCGTTTAGAACAGCGTACTGCGGGCTATGGTCACTATGGTTTAGAGCTTGAAGAAAAACAGACGGAAGAATTTGCCTATGATTATATGGGGCGAATCATTCAAGCTAAAAATGCTCAAAGCAATTTACAATGGTTTTATGATGCGGCTGGCAATTTAGTACAGGAGCACCAGCAAGACTATAAAATCAATAAAACCGCGGTGTGGAAACACCAATATGACGAAATTAATGATCGAGTCAAAACGACTCGTCCAGACGGACAGGTTATTGACTGGTTGACCTATGGTAGCGGTCATGTACAAAGTTTAATAGTGAATGGTCAAGACCTTATTAGCTTTGAGCGTGATGATTTACACCGAGAAATTGCACGTCACTATGCCAACGGAATTAGCCAAGAACAGCAATATGATTTGGTAGGTCGTTTGAAAAGCCAAATGATGCTGAGCGAACATGAAAATGGCTATCAAAACCAATATAAGCCGCACAACAATGCATTAGAGCAGACCAGTCAACTGGTACAGCGACTTTATCAATATGATAAAACAGGTGAGCTAACGTCCATTAGAGATACACGCCGTGGCAATATTGCCTATAAGTACGATCCTGTAGGGCGTTTACTTGAAGCGAGCAGTAAACTTGGAAAAGAAACATTTAACTTTGACCCTGCTAGTAACATTATAGATTCGTATCATAGTCATAAAGCTCAAAGCCACTCACAAAGTGCTGAGGAAAAAGACTATGGTTATAACCGTTTAATTAATAACATCGTTAAAGAATATCTAGATCAACAATACCAATATGATGCTTATGGACAACTCGTAAGGCAAAAAACGAGCCAAGGTGATTTAAACCTTGAGTGGGATGTCTATGGCCGTATGGTGAAGAGCCGTAATAGTCAATATACGGCAGAATATCGCTATGATGCTTTAGGCCGCCGTATTCAAAAGCGGAGTAAGCATCACCATACAGGTCAAGAGCAGAACATCATTTATGGATGGGATGGCGATACGCTTGCTTATGAGTCTACTGAGCAGTTGACCAAGCATTACATCTATGAAAAAGATAGTTTTGTACCGATGCTACAAGCTGTTTATTTAAGTCCAATAGAATTGCACCAAACCCCAGATTGGTCAGATCGACCTTATAACATACACCGTGACCCGCTTTGGAAAACTGAAAAAGAGGGTAAAGAGTTTGACGATGTATGGTTCTATCACTGCGACCATTTAGGCACACCTCAAGAAATGACCGACCATACAGGTGCAATTATTTGGAAAGCCGAATATAAAGCTTGGGGCGAGTGTAAAGCGGAGAGAGCCAAGTCGAATTTCTTCGAAAATAGTGAAATTATTTCAAATAATATCCATTTTCAGGGACAGTATTTTGATGAAGAGACAGGATTACATTACAATCGCTATCGTTATTATTCCCCATATGTAGGTAGGTTTGTTAGTAAAGATCCTATCACGCTATTGGGCGGAAACAATTTTTATCTTTATACTGCAAATCCGATTAAATATATTGATCCAATTGGTCTCGCAACTAGAATTGGGTGTAAATTTCATTCTTTTACAAATGTAATTTTGCCGAAAGATAAGCTATTTGCAAGTGATGGCGTTCAGTTTAGAATTGCAAATAAGGAATTTATTAAGAAAATGGAAACCAATCCAAAATATAGAAAAGATATGTTAAGACGCCACCCTGACTTAAGTGCATGGTTAAAATCACCGAATATGAGTAATAGTCCTCCTGGTTTGACATGGCATCATAATGATGAAAGTGGTTTACTCAATTTGGTTGATAGAGGCGATCATGCTAATAATCATGGTATCTATCACCCAGATGGCACTGGTGGTCGTGATAAATGGGGTGGGGGGAAACCAGGAAGACAGGGTAAATTAGATCAAGCAACAGGTTGTCCATTATGAGTACATTTAAAAATAAAGTTTATAAAATCGAAGATTTTATAAACTTGGTAAAAGAGAAAAAAGAACGATTACCTAATTATGATTTTGATTATTGTTATGCAGTTTATGCAAAAGACGATAACGTAAGGCTTCATGATGAGGTGTTTATTGGAAATAGTGTTGATTTTGATGAGAATGATAACGAAGTTTACCCTGCATTTGTTATTACAAATGGCTATCATTACTTCTGTTCAGATCAAAATATCCAAGATGTAGTTGACTTAGCTTTAAGGCAAGATGCTGCCGTATCGAATGAGAAATTAATTGATGCACTAAATTATTATATTGATAATGATGATTTTAAAGATCAATAAACTTAAAGAATATTTAAGTTAACTCTAATCTTGCTTAAACCCCAGCTTCTTTTTTAAAGAAGCTGGGGTTTATTTTGATGACAAATTTGAGCATGAATAAACTCGAAAGCATGGTGGTTTTCGTTCGCGTGGTAGAGAAAGGCAGTTTTACTACTGTTGCCGAGGAAATGCGTCTTAGTAGCACCATGAGCGGATTGCACATTGAAGGGCTTTACTATCATTTCCAACTATCATGATTGTGATTGAACATTTTCATTCTCTTATCTAAATAGTTTGGCTCTACACCAATTTTACATCATGTTTTTATTTTTGTTGTTAAGTATTTGATATTAAATTATATTTAATATTGGTTGATTCTGTCCATCAAAGTGTTAATGTGTTCGTTAACTATATTGAAAGAAGACATATTCTTAGTTAAAAATAACAGTAATTATGATGCAATCAGGACGAGCTCATGAGAGACTGATTTTCGCCTGTTTGAGAAGCTCATATTCTTTAATAGATTTTTTCAACTGATCTATTGGAAGATAGAACTCATCTTTGAAACCTAATTTTTTCATAAAAGCTTGGCAATCTGGGTTTGGACATTCTACTTCTAAATATTCATATCCAAATTTTTCCCCGAAAGCGCAGAGCTCCTTTAGTAATGCGGTTCCATAACCGTGTTTCTGTTTCCTAAATCCAATACGAGCAACAATAATACATTTTTTATCTCCATGGTCAGCCAAGGGATATTTTCCAAACCTTAGATAAAGATCAATTAAACTTTTACTAAATGCAATATTTATCCTTGGTTGAGGCGTTTTTCTAATTAACTGCGGAGATGAAACACTTACTCTTGAGTATCCAAATTGTTTTCTAGCAAATGTTTGGACTAAACATGAGATTTCATTTTGTTCTCCAAGTCCAATTAACTCATCTTCTTCCGATGGTTGGAATGATTCTATATTCATTTTTACTCCTAAAATTATAATTTTAATAATTAGTTAAGGTATATAAATATAAGGTTTTACTATTTAGATTGTACGGGGATTTTAAAGTGTTGAATATAATGGAGTAAAATTCTAATCGTAGACAATAGTAAATTTTTCATTAGTTCTCGGACGAACAACATTATCAATGTTAAAAGTATGAAAGCTTAGGCTCGCATATTTTTTTTAATTAAGGTTATACTGAGAAGAATTTTAAACAATTTTATCAATAGATTATGAATAATTATATTCAATTAAATCGTAGATTTTCACCAGTATCTTCAAAGCAAAATTTAGATGTATCTAATTTGGATTACTCGCTAAATATGAAGTATGGAGAAAAATATAGTTGGGATGATTTATTAACTGAATATAGATGTGTGATTTTGGCAGAGGCTGGAGCTGGAAAAACTAAAGAGTTTGAAGAGTGTGCTAAAAGAATTCAAGCAGATGGCAAATATGCTTTTTTCATTCGAATAGAGGATATTGGAAATGATTTTGTCAATGAATTTGAAATTGGTGATGAAGATCAATTCGATGAATGGCTGGCCTCTACAGATCCTGCATGGTTTTTTTTAGATTCTGTAGATGAAGCTCGTTTAGTAAACTCAAAACAATTTCATAAAGCTATAAGAAAATTCGCAAAAAAGATAAAAATTGCTACACATAGATCTCATATTTATATTTCAAGTCGCCCTTATAGTTGGGAGTTTGAAAGTGATGAAAAAATTCTAAATACGGAGCTGTTCTATGGTGTGCGGGATGAGCAGCATGAAAATGATAATAAGGATAAGAAACCAAAAAGTGGACTAAAAATTTTTACTCTTTCATCCTTAAATCTTGAAGATGTAAGAAAATTTTGTGAAATTCGATCGATAGAAAATATTTCAGATTTATTGAATCAAATTGAAAGGTATGACTTACTAGAATTTGCCGAACGACCTTTTGATTTAGAGAGTATTATTGATAAGTGGAGAAATGACGGTGCGTTGGGTTCTAGATTAGAAATTATTAAATATAATATTCAGCAAAGATTAGCAGATAGGCATGACTCTAACAGACGCAATATTAATGTAAGTTCAGAAAAACTTTACCAAGGGGCTCAACGTCTAGCAGCTGCGGTTATATTGACTCGTAAAGCTAGTATTAATGTATATTCCTCTAATCACAATACTAAAAACATAGATCCTACCCAAGTACTCCCTGAATGGACTAGTGAAGAAATATTAGCCTTATTAAGTTGCGCTATTTTTAATGGTATCGTATACGAAGCAGTCCGTTTTAGACATAGAGATATTCGAGAGTTTTTAGCAGCTCAATGGTTTTCAAGATTATTAAATGGAGATAATCGACTTTCAGCAGAAAGGCTTTTTTTTAGGGAGCAATTTGGCGAAAAAATTATAGTACCCTCATTTAGATCTATACTTCCTTGGCTAATATTGTTGGATGAAAAAATTTGCCAAGATGTAATGAAACTCCAACCAGAAATTGCTTTTGAAAGTGGTGATCCAGCACAGTTATCGTTACATGTACGTAAAAGGCTTTTTTCACAATTTATTGAAAGAATTGCAAAAAATCAAGATGATCGAACAATAAGGGATAATGATTCAATTGCAAAAATTATTGATTTTGATTTAGAAGATGAAGTTTTATCACTGATAAAAACTTATTATGATAACGAAGATGTTATTTTTTTCTTAGGACGCATGGTTTGGCAAGGAAAGTTTACTAAATGTATTTCTTTACTTATACCGATTGCTCTAGATTCTAAACGAAGTATGTATTCTAGGAGAGTATCAACCCGTGCAATTATGTCATGTGGAGAGAGAGAGGAAAAAGTCAATCTTTGGGTTAATTTGAATCAAAGTGGAGAAGAATTAGATAGGCGTTTAATTAGTGAGTTAATTGGTGAAATTGAGCCTGATCAAGAATTCATTGGTTTACTTATAGCTTCTTTAAAAAATGCGACTTTATACAAAAGATTTGAAAATAGTGGTTTAACTACTATATTGGAAAAATTTGTAAAAAATCTTGATGTTGTATTAGGATATCAATTACTTATTGGTATAGCAGAATTATTAAGTTCAGAGCCTTTTTTTGATATAAGGCAATGCCAAATATCGCAAAAATATGCGTGGACTTTAAAAGTAGCTTTTCAAATTATTGAAAAACTAATTGAAAAGCGTAATCCATTAGTACTTGAAGATAGAATAATAGAAATATTAATTAATGCTGCAGCTCTAGAGTATCAGGGGGATTTTGATGATTTAAATGAAAAAAATAGATTAAGAGAAATTATACCTACATGGAGTCAGCTTAATGATAAGTTATATTGGAATTCAATAGGGATAGCACGCCAATATTTGCTTCAGAAAGAGCAAAAAAGATTAAATAATGATGGGGCTATTTCATTTTTTGAACACTTTTGGGATTTTAATGTTGATAGTCTTGATCGGCTATTGAGTTATATTCATATCAAAGGTTCTTTAGATGATAAATTAGTTTGTCTAAATAGAGCATTTGTAATTTATTCTCAACATAGTAATCCCTTAGAAATATTAAGTAAAATACAAAAGGCATGTGAAAGCTATCCTGAGCTATTAGATCATTTAACAAATTTATTAACACCTATACCTGTTGAAAATGATATACAAAGAAGAGTTGAAGAAGATTCAATTAAGCGAAAAACTGAACATGAGAAAAGAGAATTAAGAGAAAAAAAAGAAAAGATAAATTGGATAAAAAGACTAAAGAATAATCCTGAGCAACTTAAGAACTCACCTCATATTTTAAATGGTGAATTAACAAACAATCATGTTTGGTTGATGGATCAACTTGGAGAGTATGGAAGAGTAACTACAAACCGTTATGCATTTCAAAACTGGCAAGACCTGATTCCTGAATTTGGACAAGATGTAGCACAAGCCTATCGTGATTCAGCTATACAGTTTTGGCGAGTTTATAAACCTAAATTACATTCAGAAGAAATTTTAAAGACAAACAGTACTCCTTATAGTTTAATTTTTGGTTTAATAGGGCTGGAGATTGAATTTAAAGAGAATCCAGAATTTTATAGTAAATTAAATTCAGATGAAATCAGCAATGCTCTAAGATATCTTTCATGGGAGTTAAATGGTTTTCCATCATGGCTAGAAAAGTTCCATAAAATTTTTCCAAATGAAGTTATTGAAGCTGTTAACAAAGAGGTTCGATGGGAACTAGAATCATCAGATCCTGAGGCTGACCAGAATTATAACCATATCTTGTATGACCTTATTTATCATGCGCCTTGGATACATACAGATATAGCACATAAAATTTTTAAATGGTTAAAAGAAAACTCAAAATTACTTCATAAAGACACTTATAGATATGCGGTACAGATTTTATTAAATTCTGATATTCAAGAATCAGATTTTAGTTTACTAGCTCAACAAAAAATTAACGAATTAATTTCAACTGAGCACAAGGCATGGTGGTACGCACTTTATGTAGATTGCGACCCGGAAGAAGGAATATTATCTTTAACTAATTGGTTGGAATCACTAACTATTGAAGATGCTATACAAGCATCTCAAGTTTTTATTTGTCAGTTGATGGGTAAAAGAGATTCAATAAATGGAAAAGCAGGAAATAATAAGTTTAAAGAGGTTAAGTATTTAAAAAAATTATATTCTTTAATGCATAAATATATAAAGCTAGATGATGATATCGAGAGAGCTAATTCAGGAGTATATTCACCTGGGCTTAGGGATGATGCACAAGATGCTAGAGATTTGATTTTTACATATTTAAAAGAAGTTCCTAGTGCTGAAAGTTATTATGCAATTAAAGATTTATTAAAAGAGCATTCAAGTGGGAATAGACGTATTTGGTTGGAAAAGACAGCTCACAATATTGCCTTGTCTTGTGGGGATTTTGAGCCATGGAACATTGAGCAAGTATTACAATTTGAAGATTCAGGTAATATCAAGCCAAAAACACATAAAGAATTATTTGATTTAGCTTTGCTTAGGATAATTGAACTAAAAGATTGGCTCGAAAATGGTGACTACAGTCCTTGGCTAACTTGGCAAAGAGTTGAACAAGAAACAGAGATGAGAAATTTAATAGCAGATGAATTGAGAAAGAAAGCACAATCTAAATATTCAATTTCCCAAGAAAATGAATTAGCAAATAGCCAACGAACTGATATTAGGCTTGATAACCCTACAGTAAAGAGTCCAGTACCAATTGAATTAAAAATTCTAGATAAAAGTTGGAGTGGCCCAAAACTATGTGAAAGGTTGAGGAATCAACTGGTGGGGGACTATTTACGTGAGTCGACTGCTGGTTGTGGAATATTTTTATTATTTGCTCAAGACATCGACAAAAAGTGGGAAATTAATGGTAATACTGTTAGTTTGAATGAATTAGAACTAGCCCTTCAGGAGTATTGGCACAGTATTGCCCATGAGTGGACTGGAGTTGACTCTATCAAAGTTATTGTCATTGATTTAAGTAAAAGAAAATTAGTTGCAATAACGTAATTATTCAAGTGTACTAGCTCAAACCCGAGCTGACACTTACCCATTTTTTAGTGTGCCTGTCAGGTTAAATTTGAACTAAATTCTTTTCAGCCTAAAAACGACTTCTGCCTAATAAGGCAGGAGTCTCCGATTATGCACTTTAATTTGCTAAGCATCACAGAAATTAGCCCAATCTTCCATTAATCCCTTACGTTTTTCTAGACATGCTCCACGTAAATAAGCCGCTTCCACTTCATCTGGCAGTTTATGAGCTAATACATGTTCACAGACTTCACGAGGGTAATCTGTTTTATCGGCTGACCAATCACGGAAAGTTGAACGGAAACCATGTGTTGTGATCACTCGTTTTTGCTTAGGATCAATATAGCCAATACCATCTTCTTTAAACTTCTGCTCATGCATGCGCTTGATCAGTGCAGTCAAGGACATATCAGAAAGCATCACACCACTACGTGGTGTAGGAAAAATAAAGTCATCTGGTTGAGGATGGGTTTCTTGATAAAGTTTTTCAAGTAATCTAATGGCCACTTGTGATAAAGGAACTCGATGTTCTTTATCCGCTTTCATTCATTCTTTTGGAATAATCCAGATCATATTTTTAAAATCTATTTCTTTCCATAAAGCCCCAAATACTTCACCTGAACGACAAGCAGTTAAAATAGCAAATTCCAATGCTTTGGAAGAAATACCTTTTTCTGTCTTAAATGCTGAATAAATTAAAAAAACTTGAATGGTCAAAAAATAATATATTTATATAAGTATACCTTTTAGTATATATTTTAATTGAATTTAAAAAAATTATTATATAAAACAATTATAAAATACCTCCATGCCAAACATCTTTTTCGGTTAATTTATGCAGCAAGGTCTCAAGTAATAAGCTTAGCTTTTCTTCTGGTGACTGAGTGCTTTCAACAAGTTCTAGTAAATATTTTTCATCTAGATAGTGAGCGTGAGCTTCCACTAAAACGGCTTGATATAGTCCATCTCGACCATCGAAGTGATAATTAATTGCAGCCAAATCGACATTCGCAGCGTTAGCAATTGTTTTGTTCGCTGTCTTTGCAAAACCATATTGGGCAATTAAAGGTCCTGCTGCCTCAATAATTTTGGATTTGGTTAAGTCACCATCACTTCGTCTAGATCTGGACATATTTAAACCTAATTTTTATTCACCATAAAAGTATATCTTTTATTCAAAGATTGGAGTAATTTAAATTTAAATTGAATTTAAACTAATAAAATTTGAATTTAATAAGAAGGCCAATAAGATGAATAAAAAAGTAATTGCCATCGTCTTGGTTGTTATAGCTGTGGTTATCGTCGGCTTTTGGGCATGGAAATATAACAATAAAAATCAAAAAGATAATGTATTAACATTATATGGAAATGTTGATATTCGCCAAGTTTCACTTGCATTTGAACAGCCTGGCCGTATAGAGAAACTGTTAGTTCAAGAGGGCGATAAAGTTAAAGCAGGGCAAGTACTAGCGGCTCTTAATACCAATGCACTACACATTCAGGCAAAGCAAGCTCAAGCACAACTTAAAGCTCAACAAGAGGCAATTGTTAAACAAGACGTAGGAGCTCGCCCTGAAGAAATTAGTCAAGCAAAAGCACAACTTGCATCTGCCCAAGCCGAGCTTGATAAAACCAACAAAAATTTGCAACGCTTACAAATTTTGGTGAGCAGTACGGATGGTCGGGCCATTAGCCAACAAGAACTGGACTATGCCAAAAGCAACCAACATAGTGCTGAGGCAGCAGTCCGTGAAAGACAAGCTAATTTAGAATTGATCATTAAGGGTGCCAGACAAGAAGATCGTGAAGCGACCAAAGCACAGTATGAAGTAACTAAGGCTAATTTAGATCTAATTAACTATAACCTTACTCAAGCTGAACTAAAGTCTCCTGTAAATGCAGTGGTACGAGCGCGGTTACAAGAAGTTGGCGATATGACAACTGCGCAAAAGGCCGTTTATACATTGGCTTTGACCGACCCAAAATGGATTCGTGTGTATGTAAACGAACAAGATTTAAGTTCTATCAAGATGGGTGGGACGGCCCAAGTTATTCGTGATTCTTATCCCAACCAACCTATCAATGGAAAAATTGGCTATATATCTTCAGTGGCTGAGTTCACGCCGAAAACAGTACAAACCGAAGAGATTAGAACAACACTTGTTTATGAGGTTAGGGTCTATGTAAATGACCCGAATGATCAATTGAAAATGGGCCAACCTGTGACTGTAAAAGTACCACTTGCTTCAGGTGAGAAAGCTCATGACTGATGAAAAAGTAGTGGTTCAAGTTAAAAATTTATTCATGACTTTTAAGGCTGAGAATAATAAGGCAGAAGATATTAGTGCAATTGTTGATTTGAATATGCAAATTAACCAAGGAGAGCTTACAGCTTTAGTTGGTCCAGATGGTTCGGGAAAAACAACTTTATTAAGATTAATTGCAGGACTATATAAAGCCACTTCTGGTTCATTAAATGTACTTGGAATTGACGTAAGTAAAAATCCGCAAGCTGTACAAGACCGTATTAGTTATATGCCACAACGCTTTGGACTCTATGAAGACTTAAGTGTACAAGAGAATTTAGATTTATATGCTGACTTACATGGCGTTCCAAAGGATGTACGTGGTCAAAGATTTAAACGGTTATTGGAAATAACAGATCTTACTCAATTCACTGAGCGTCTAGCAGGTCAACTTTCTGGTGGTATGAAACAAAAACTAGGGCTGGCATGTACGTTAGTTCGGTCCCCAGAATTGCTCTTACTTGATGAGCCTAGTGTTGGGGTGGATCCTCTATCAAGACGAGATTTATGGATCATTATTGAACAGCTTGTTCAGGAAGAAAACTTAAGCGTAATTATAAGTACTGCTTATATGGATGAAGCAGAAAAATGTGCTCGAGTTTATATCATGCATGAAGGCAAAATTTTAAAACAAGGTTCACCTGAACAATTAAAAGAAATAGTAAGTGGACAAACATGGAATATAAACCCTTCAGAGCAGATTAAGGCTCGGACCTTACAAGCCCAATTACTTGATAACCATTTAGAGATTATTGATGCTGTTCCAAAGGGTGAACAAGTGAACTTTATTAGTCGTCAAAAAGAGCTATTAGCCGATACTTTACCTGAAGGGCTAAAAGCCAATGCACGACCACCTGAACTTGAAGATGCATTTATGATGCTGTTGCAGCAGACTCAAAAGCAACCAAAACATATACCTATTTCTGAACAAGCTTTTCAATTAGAACAAAACAATAATTTGAAATCAGAGCAACCTATCATTGTAGTTAAAGATTTAGTCCGAACTTTTGGAGATTTTACTGCTGTTGCCAATACATCATTTGATGTTCAACGTGGCGAAATATTTGGGTTACTTGGACCAAATGGCGCGGGTAAAACGACAACTTTTCGAATGTTATGTGGATTACTCCCAGCAAGTAGTGGGTATCTAGAAGTTGCTGGTAAAAATTTACGCACAGCTCGTGCTGAGGCAAGGGCTAAAGTGGGGTACGTCTCTCAAAAATTTGCACTGTATAGTAATTTAACTGTCTTAGAAAACTTGAAGTTTTTTGGGGGAGCTTATGGGTTGTCAGGCAAAAAACTAAATCAACAAATTGATAAAGCCTTACAGCAATATGATTTAAAGCCACATATTAAAAGTGGTGATTTACCAGGTGGGTATAAACAACGGCTATCTATGGCTGCTGCACTATTACATGAACCAGAAATTTTATTTTTAGACGAACCCACGAGCGGAATTGACCCGCTTGCACGGCGTTCATTTTGGTACAGCATTGGTGAACTTGCAAATCAGGGCATTACTATCATTATTACCACGCATTTTATGGAGGAAGCAGAGTATTGCGACCGCATTGCCATACAAGATGCTGGAAAGTTATTAGCATTAGGGTCTCCCCAACAAGTCCGTAAATTGGCAAGTAAAGATAAACATATTGGTGAGATGAATGAGGCTTTTATAGCAATTGTGGAACAAGCACGCGCGTTAAGGCACGCTGGTTAGGAGGTCTACAATGAGCTTTGGATTTTGGAATCGGCTGACAGCATTAGTTCGTAAAGAAACTAAGCAGCTTATTCGTGATAAAAGTAGCCTCGGGATTGGTCTGGTTTTGCCTGTTATTTTAATTCTACTGTTTGGTTATGGACTTTCTTTTGACTTAAATCAGGCTCGAGTCGGAGTTGTCGTTGATCAGTCTTCACCACAAATCAGTCAGGTTTTAGCTGGTTTAAATGGCTCACGATATTTAACAAGTCAAGAGTTTCATAATTTGCCTGAAGCAGAGCAGGCCATTCGAGATGGAGAAATTGATGCCATTTTGCATTTTCCTTCAGATTTTTCCAGTCAGGCGCAGCAAGGTAATGCCAAGGTTCAACTATTATTAAATGGGACATCCACCACTATAGCAACAGCCTTAGAAGGTTATGTTGCAGGTGCTTTAGCTACCGCGCCATCTATACAGTTTGACCGTAGCCCAATATTAGCAACATCAAGCGCCGTTAATATTGAACAACGAATATGGTTTAACGAATCTGGTAACAGTACTTGGTTTTTAGTCCCTGGCTTAATGGTACTCATTTTAACTTTAATTGGCGCATTTTTAACTGGTTTACTTATTGCCCGTGAAAGGGAACGGGGAACTCTAGAAGCTTTATTTGTCACACCTGTACGGCCATTTGAAATTGTATTAGCAAAACTCATTCCTTATGTTGTGGTTGGCATGATTGATATCGTTATCTGTATTGTTGCTGCATATTTTATTTTTGAAGTGCCTATGCGCGGTTCATTATTCTCAATTTTGTCGGCTTCATTTCTGTATTTAATCGTTTCGTTATTACTTGGTTTAACTATATCTGGCTTTGTCCAAAGTCAGTTTCAGGCAAGTCAAATTGCCTTATTGGCAAGTTTTATGCCCGCACTGATGCTTTCCGGATTTGTTTTTGATACGCGTAACTTACCTTTGGTGGTGCAAATTATTAGCCAGTTACTACCGGCTACACATTTTATGATTTTAATTAAAACCTTATTTATGGGAGGTGATGATTGGAAGTTATGGTTTAAAGAGTGCGGTTTTCTGTTGGGATATATCGTTGTTTTGATATGTGCTGTGAACGTTTCACTGAAAAAACGGTTGAGATAAAGATATGTGGCAGCAACTAATCGCTTGGCTAAAACATTTAAGTTTTTTAGTTAAAAAAGAATTCTTAACTATTTTTAGTGATCCTGCAAATAGAGTCATTCTATTTGTACCCGCACTGATGCAAGCGCTTTTGTTTGGTTATGCTGCAACTTATGATGTTAACCATGTGGATTATGCAATTTTAGACCAGAGCAATGGGCAGGTCTCACATGAACTCATCTCAAAACTAGATGGCTCTGGTATTTTTAAGCGTGTTGTAACACTTGAATATACCGATCAAATCAAACAGGTTGTTGATAGTCGTCAGGCACTGGTTGTAATTACGATACCGTCCGACTTTGAAGACAAATTAAATAATAACCAAAGTTCATCTATACAGGTGATTGTTGATGGTAGGAACTCATCAACCGCCATCGTGGCAGGTTCATATCTAAATAAAATTATTGGTCAGTTTAATCAGCAAAAATTTAACTCAGCTTTGCCGATTAGCCTTGAAACAAGAACATGGTACAACCCAAATCAGGAATCTCGTTGGAGCCTAATGCCATCATTAATTGCAGCATTAAGTATGATGCAAACATTACTTTTATCTGCTTTATCAGTTGCGCGTGAACGTGAGCAAGGTACATTTGATCAGTTATTAGTGACACCGTATACGCCATTACAAATAATGATTGGTAAGGCCTTGCCTCCAATTTTTGTAGGCTTGATGCAATCAACCATTATTTTATTGATTATTTTGTTCTGGTTCAAAATTCCCATGAATGGCTCTATTGGGCTGCTTTATTTTGGTTTATTGAGTTTTAACGTAGCTGTAGTCGGTGTGGGCTTGTCAATTTCAGCATTATCTTTAAATATGCAACAAGCCATGTTATTTACGTTTTTACTCATTATGCCTTTAATGTTGCTTTCAGGTTTATTAACTCCTGTAGAAAACATGCCAAAAGCACTACAAATAGCAACTTATGCAAATCCATTAAGGTTTGGAATTAACTTGGTACAACGAGTTTATTTAGAAGGTGCAAGTTTTGCACAAGTTAAGTTCAACTTTATTCCAATGATCATACTTGGACTAATAACTTTACCTTTGGCAGCTTGGCTATTTAGAAACAGATTATCTTAGGTATGTTGATTAAAAAGCCCCATTCTAGGGGCTTTAAAATTTCACTTATGCACGTACGATCAGCTCGTAACCTGTATATTTACGTATATTGATAACACCAATATCAAAAATTAGATATTGACCTTTAATGCCTTGTAATACACCACGAATTTTTGGTGTTTTATCTAGGTTTAAAGACTTAATTTTTTCAGGATATTGTTCAACTGGATAAACAAACTCACGTGGCAATTCATTTTCTAGTAGTTCAACCGTTTCGTTAAATTCAAGGTTTTGACTAAATTCTTCACGAATAGATTGAATTTTCGGTGCAAACTCTTCAATTAACTGATCACGCTGTTCAATCATATTTAAAGGTTCAGCTTCACCCTTAAGGAGTTTACGCCAGTCAGTTTTATCAGCAATTAAAGAACCAAACATGGTTTCAAGCTGACCAGATAAACGGCGTGATCCAACCTTTAAAATAGGTAAGGCTTGAGTTGCACCCTGATCTAACCAACGACCTGGCATATGACTAACGCGAGTAATACCTACTTTTAGAGCACTTGAGTTTGCCAAATATACAATATGAGGTTGGAAACACACATTATGGGCAAAGTCATCTTCACGACATGTACCTAAGTGGTAGTGGCATGTTTCAGGTTTCATAATGCAAAGGTCACATTCAGCTTTTGTTTTAAAACATTTAAAGCAGTGACCTTGAGAATAAGACTTCGGTGTTTTGGTGCCACAAGATGTGCAATAAATATTACCTGTCCATTCGATTTCTAGTTCTTGTCCTAAATTAAAAGGAAGATCAATTTCTGAACGGTCTAATACAAATTTGTATTCAACATTTGCCTTGGTTGTCTGTTGATCAGTTACACTAGCATCTTTTAGGCCTGCATGCATTTTATGGCAAATGCCTTGTAGTTCCATAAAGTTTAAACTCACATCTTTCAATTAAGGGTTGCAGTTATGGCTGAACAAAATGTCATCACTTCTATGCTAGACGATTTATCAAACGAACAGCCCATTCATACTGCACTTTGTATTGGCCAGAAAATTGACCAGAATAACGCAATTCAATGGCACTATTTTACCGTAACTGAGCTTTTAAGTCTGCCTTTTACTCAGCGTTATGATTTGGGTTTTGTATTGTTTGATACAGATGAAATGCAAAACATTAGCGATGTGCAAAAATCACAATTATTAGTAAAGTTAAGAGATTTATTAGCAAAACGAATTGTTGTAGTCAGCAAACGCAGTGATGAACAGTTATTACGTTCTTTAGGTTTCACGCAACTCATTGATAAAACTTCACATGATAGTGATTTCGCTTTATGGCAATTTAACATCTTGACCTATAAACATGTTCCAGACTGGTTTAACTCAAAGTTTTGGGCAAACCCGGAAAATTGGAATAAATTCCGCTGGTAAAGGGCCACTAAATCTCTTTCAAAATTTAACAATTTCGCTTTTGCTGTCTTAACAGAAAAACGCGTATGCTCATGTATAAACCATACATAAGAGTTACACATGACAAATTTAAGCAACATTGTAGAAGTTTTGGCTCAACAAGCTTTAGGTGGGAACCAGCAAGCATCAGGTCAAGGTGGTTTAGGTGGTATTTTAGGTTCTGTATTAGGACAAATGGGTGGTAATGCTTCTTCTGGTGCTCAAGGCGGTCTGGGTGGAGTATTAGGTTCTGTATTGGGACAAGTAACTGGTAACAACAATGCGCCTCAAGCAGGTGGAGGCGTACAAAGTTTATTAATTGCAGTTGTACCTTTAATCTTAGGTTGGGTGCAGCAACAAGGCGGTTTACAGGCTGCTTTAGAAAAGTTAAAAGGAGCTGGTTTAGGCAGTCAAGTTCAAAGTTGGGTTGACCCAAATCAAAGTAATAGTAAAGTTCCAACTCAACAATTACAAAGCCTATTTAACCCAGCAGATATTGAACAAGTTGCCCAGCAGGCTCAAGCGCCAAAAGAACAAGTTTATGGTGCGATTGCTTCTGTCTTACCGCAGGTTATTGATTCTTTAACACCTCAGGGTGATAGTACAGACCATCAGGAAGCTAATCAAGACATTCAAAATGTGATGAATCTGGTAAGTGGTTTCTTAAAATAAGATATAAATTTTAAAAAGCTGATAATTTTTATATCGGCTTTTTAGTCAGCACAATAAAATAAAAGGGCAGAAGCCCTTTTATTTTAGATCTGAATCAAACATAACTGATTAGAAGTTATATTCGATACCAGTACCAACAACAGTTTGTTTGTCGTTATCACTCAACCAGTCACGTTTTTGTTGAGCAACAATGCCGTAGAAGCGAGCTTGTTTGTTGATTTGGTAATCAAGACCTACACCGTACAAGTCAATTTTACGATCTGCTAAACCACTTACTTGTGTTTCAGCAGAAGAATATTCTGCTTTCACTTTAAGTTTAGTATTCGGGATTTTATAAGCAGCTGTGATTGAATAAGCTTCTTCTTGTAAATCACGGTAAGCTTTACCAGCCTTGTCAACTGATCCATCTGCTTTATATGTTTGACCATATGCAGTCAATTCATCAGTAGGTTCAGCATGTTGCCATAAAGCGCCAATTACTAGACCTGTTTTTGCGATGTCATAAGAGCCTGTTACGCGGTAAGCATCTGTATAAATATCTTTCAGACCGTAAGCCGCATATTTACCTTTAATACCAAAGTCACCTGCAGCTGCAATTGCTAAGCCAAGGTCTTTGTTTTCATAACCAAGCGCAGTTGATACAGAGTCAAAACTATTATTTTTGCTGTCTTTACCAGTTTCACCTGGTTTATTATCACTAGTACTTTCACCAGTTTGAGCCATGATGTTGAAAGTTATACCAGCTAATAATTTAGGATCTAATTCAAAACCAATTACGTTATCTAAACGGTTTTCACCATACATGATATTAGTAATATCTAAACGTGTATCATCATTAAAGATATCTTGGTTGTTACCAGCAGCAGTTTTAAAGTAAGAATCGTATTTACCTACTTTTAATGTACCAACACCATCAGTTTTTAAACCGATATAACGGTTACGAGCGCTAAGATCACTATCAGAACCAGAACCATCAGTAGAGATTGCCCACTCAGCTAAATAAACAGCAGATAGCTTGTCAGTTAATTTTTCTTCGCCTTTCACCCCAATGCGAGAAGCGTTTGAGTTAATTTCAGTAACGTCACTTTTCCCATCGAAATTTTTATTGTCAACTTGGTTAATAGAAACATTCAGTTTGCCATACAAAGTTGGCGCTGCTTGCACCGCGTTTACGCTCAAAGTTGCAACTGCGGCAGCGAGTAGCAATTTCTTCATTGAGATTTCTCCAAAAAGTATTTTAAAAATGGCACATGCCTGTTAACTAATTATTTTGTAGTTGACTTGTGTACAAAAAGTTACAGAAGCTCACCAACTTGCTAAGAAGTATCTGTAAACTTTATGACAGTGGAGTGAAGAGGAAATGACAGTTTTATGACAATTAAAAATTAGAAATATTTTATTTTCTTTTGATTTTATTACACTTTTTAAATAAAAAAGCGGAGCCGAAGCTCCGCTTTTAAGTCTTTAAATTAAAGAGCTGCTTTAATTTTTTCAGCTAAAGCCTTGATTTTATCTTGATCACCTAATTGTGCAGCATGTTTACCAAGTTGGTGAACATTTGTTGGAATTAGATGAAAATGAACATGAGGGACAGTTTGTCCAGCAGCAGCACCTGATAATTGCATGAGTACAATTCCATCAAGATTCAGCGCAGTTTCCATTGCTTTCGCAATTTTTTGCACGATCTGAATGGTATAGGCTGCCGATTCAGGCGGTAAATCAAGTAAAGTTACTGCAGGAGTTTTTGGAATAACTAATGCATGACCATCGGCTTGGGGCATAATATCCATAAAAGCTAGAACTTGATCATCTTCATAGAGTTTTATCGCTGGAAGTTCACCACGTAAAATTTTTGCGAAGATATTTTGATCATCATATGCCATGTATTATTCCTTTAAATACTATTTACACTTCAATTCTTTTTGACGTTCTTTAATTGCGTCTAGACGTTGCTGCTCTTTATCAGAGAATTTTGGCTTAGTCGTATGACAGTTTTCATTACCATATTTTTCTTTAGCATCTTGGTCTTTAAAACAAAAGCCTTTTGATGCATAAATCAAATTGTAATCATCTTGCAATTTTTGACATTCTTGCTCAGGTGTTGCAGCTTGAGCACTGAAACCGGCAAGGGTTACCATTCCAGTGAATACTGCAACCAATAATTTATTCATGAGCTTTTCCTCAGTTAAAGGTATGAACCTGTACTCAATATAAGGTTTATTCCCAATATTTCAATGACTATTAATTACTCAAGTGTTATTAAAAATCATATTTGATCTTATAATACAAAAAAGCTTTACATATCAATATCTTTTTTTAAATTTATTTTAAATCAAATGCTTAGATCTTATTTTATATTAAACAATAAAAATATATACATAATAAATATTTAACGTCATTATTGAAATTTCATAGTGATGAATTAAATACATTATATGAGTAACATCGGTTCTTGTTTATGTAATCAAGTAAAGTTTTCTATATCCCGTGAAATAAAAACGGTTTACCACTGTCATTGCAGTTTATGCCGAAAACAAACGGGTACAGGAGCGAATGCGGCTACTTTAGTGAAAGAAAGCCAATTTAACTGGTTAGCTGGAAGTGAATATGTCGCTACCTATAAAAAGGAGACTGGTTTTACCTCGTCGTTTTGTAATCAGTGTGGTTCGCCAGTACCTAATAAAATTAATGGTACAAACTATATATGGATACCATTAGGGCTTTTGGAACAATCATTTAATCCGGACTTAAAGCTTAATTTTTGTATAGAGTCAAAACATGAATGGGTGGAGTTAGCGAACGCTCATAAAAGTTTTGACCATTTGCCTGTTATTGAGGAATTCTTAAAGTACTTCGAATAACATTCTTTAAATTTTATATCTTTTAATACTTCTTAAGTGTTCGTTACATAAATGATGTGTGTTCACTGTTGAATATATCTGACATTTAATTGAGCATAAAATCACATAACTTAAAAAGGATGGTTCACATGATAGATGAAGAAAAGCCTTTAAATTTTGAAGATGATGACGAGCCTCTTGATTTTGAAGATGAAGAATTCACAGATGATAAAAAAGAGGATGAAATGTATAACTCGATCACTAAGGATGGATCTAGTGTTGACCCAGCTGATGATGGCACACGTCATATTCGTCCAGAAGATGGTGATCCTATAGAACTTGATGAGTAAGTACATCAGTTTAAAAAAGATTAGTCTTTTTAATCTTTAAGTATAAGTGTAATATCCGAGCGCTGTCACAAACAGCAAAAAGTCCTGAATGATCAGCGCAAAAAATCAAAAGGGTAAAGCCTGCTTACAAAGCGGGCTTTTTTATTTTTATAAAATTGTAGATTACGAGAATTAATTTATTGTGCCTGTAAAAGCTTATTATTTTTAAAAAAATAGTTGGACATCATAGATGAAAGGCTAATCGCTGCTCCTATTGTTTGTAATGAGCATTTAAAAGAAGCACGAATGTAAATAATAAAAATAAAAAAAGTAGAAAGACCATGAGTTAAAACATATCGTTAAATTATTTAGGTATTTTACACAATTTAACATTTTATGCAAATTAGTTTACATTTCATTAAGATTTGTTAAAGGTTTGATCTGAGATTAATCGTTTTAAGTATGTGACAATCAAAGCATAATTTGTTAGATTGTTTGATTTTTATAACAACAGGTGAGCCAAATGAAGAAATTATTATTTGTCATTATTGCTGGGTTTGGGCTAGAAGGTTGTGCGTCACTGACGGAAAAAGCTGATGAAAATTATATTACCAGGTCTCCCATTACCCCAGTCAATACTGCATTTAATGGTACGAAAGTACTTGAGCATGGAATTTTTACTGAGCAGGATATTGCTGATATGCCGGAGCATTCAAATATTAATTCACGTTATAAAATATCATTTTAAGTCAATACTTAAAATTAAAATTGAATAGTTAAACTAAATAATCCAGTAAATTAGCAGAAATGCAAAATTTACTAAGATTGTATTTAGTAATAGCTATTAAGTATAAAACCACCAGTCAGGTGGTTTTTAAAACGATAAAATGTTAAATTTTAATCATTGAAAAAATTGGTTTTATAAATGAAAAGAGTTATTATTTTAACTTCTATATTGTTATTAACTGGGTGTGCAATTAACTCGAAGACATTATCACCGACTAAAAGTAGCGATGATAAAATTATTTTAGAGGCTGAAAAATATAAGCAACAATATCAAAAAAAGATATTTAAAATTTGGGATATTCCACCGTCTTCAGTAGGCATGAGTGCCAGTGTTAAAGTCTTTTTAAATGATAGTGGTGAGATTGAGCAAATTATTTTTCTAGATAAAGAAGATCCAAAGTTTAAATCGAGTATTGAAAAAGCAATATGGCGTGCAAGTCCTTTTGTTTTACCTTCTAATCCTGATGTAAGAAAACAGGTAAGAAAGTTCAACATCAAATTTATGGCAAAGTAGATTTTAAATATGAACTTCGCCTTTTATTTTTAGAAACCACCTCTCGGTGGTTTTCTATATTTAAAATTATAAATAACAAATATATAGAAAACTTTTAAACTTCATTGTATCATTTCTATAACTGCATAAGTGACTAAGCTATAACTTTATTTTATTAATTATTTAAAAACTAATCATTATTTTTTATCTACTTTTTCTTTTATGGTTAACCCATCTAAGAAGAGGAATAAGCCATGTTGAATCAACATGAGATAAATTTAAAACAGTACCAAAATAAATCTTTAAGTTATTTGAATAGCACAGCTCACTCTGAAGGAGTTGAGTTTGATAAGTTTATTAAAGAGATTGAGAAATATTCAAATGCTGTAGTTTTAGATTTAGGCTGTGGTGGTGGTCATGTGGCTTATAACGTTGCTCACCATGCCGATCTGGTTTTTGCTTATGATTTATCTCATGAAATGCTTGATACTGTTTCAAAAGCTGCGAATGCTCGGAAAATAAAAAATATTTTCGTACAACAGGGCATAGCTGAAGATATGCCTTTTACTGATGAACAATTTGATGTAGTGATTAGCCGATATTCTGCTCATCACTGGCAGCATGTACCAACGGCCATGAAAGAAATAAACCGTATTTTAAAGCCAAATGGTACAGTTATTTTTGTTGATATTATCAGCTCAAGTTTTCCTATTTTAGACACGTTTTTACAAACTATAGAGGTGATTCGGGACCCAAGTCATGTAAGAAATTACAGTATTAAAGAATGGGTTTACTTTATAGAAGATGCTGGTTTTGAATTAACTGCCTTAGATAAACAATCACTCATGCTAGATTTTGATAGTTGGGTACAGCGTATGAAAACTCCTGAAGATCAGATAAAAACGCTTAAATATCTACAAGAGAATGCATCAGATGTAGTCAAAAAATATTTTAATATTCAAAAAGACGGAAGTTTCGAAAGTAAGGTAGGGTACTTTGTATTTAAAAAGATACCCTTCTAGTTTAATTTTAGTTTGTAAATTATTAAATACGAAAAGTTTTAAAACTTTGAAGCCAATGAAATAAAATGCTCATATCATTATAAAAGTTGTGTGAAATGGGCTATTGAAGTCGATAGGAGATAAAGATTTTAATCCAGAATAATTCGGTTAATGCATTAATTGTAGTAGATGTGCAAAAGGTTTTTGTATTAGGCAATGAGGCTGTTCCAGCCGCAGAGCAACTTCTTTCTTCAATTAATATTTTACTTTCGAAGGCGCGCTTAGCACGTGTACCTGTCATTTTTCTAGAAAATGACGGTGCTTTAGATACTGTAGATGAACCATTTCAATGGGGATGGGAACTATTTTTTCCTCCTCAAGAAGGTGAAATTGTATTAAGAAAAGTCAATGACAATGGGTTTGATGGTACGCCACTTCAGCAAATTCTAAATGAAAGCAGAGTACAAACCTTTGTAATTTGTGGGGTACTATCCGAAATGTGTGTAGCGGCTACTGCTCGTGCTGCACTAGAGTTAGGTTATGGGGTGCTTTTACCTCATGATGCACATGCAACTTATAATGTACCCGCAGGACCCGGCTCAGAAGAAGTACCAGCAGCAATGGCGGCCCGAGCTGCTGAGTGGTCTCTTGGCGATGAAATTGTCATCTGTGCTTCATCTCATGAAGTGAATTTCATAGAAAGCGTTAAATAAAAGCCTTTACTTAAAGGGCTTTTCATATCTATATTTAAATTTTTGTTGAACGATCGATTAGCCATGCTGCTAGCTTTGGCCAGAATTCCTGAGCACTTGCTTGGCTTGACATTAGTCCTAAATGCCCGCCAGGAATAAGAGTAAACGTCACATCTTTGCTGCTGGTTAATTCGCTTAATGGTTGAGCAGCATCCGCCGTAACCAATTGATCGCTACGACCAGCGCCAACTAAAAGAGAACAATCGATATTTTTTAACTCGATTTTTTTATCTTTTAATAGAATAGAACCTTGCTTCAACGGATTTTGTAGCCATACGTTGAATAACATGTCCTGATTAATACCACCAGGATAATCAATCATATTGTTTAAAAAACTACTTAATGTGGCATGTTCTTGTACAAACTGCAGATCATCAAGGTTTTTAAGTAATTGAATATGACCCTCGAACCAGCCTTTAGGATCAAGAATTTTAAATCCTAGAGAATTTAAAATACCTGGAGTATGAATTAAACGCTTCGGTAAACCTGAGTAGATACGTGCCTGAAGTTTTTTATTACGACCAATAACATTATTTATGGTTCGGTAGAGTTTTCCGATATAGCCAG
The DNA here is from genome assembly GCF_044538485.1 of Acinetobacter sp. ABJ_C5_2. Taxonomy (NCBI): domain Bacteria; kingdom Pseudomonadati; phylum Pseudomonadota; class Gammaproteobacteria; order Moraxellales; family Moraxellaceae; genus Acinetobacter; species Acinetobacter sp. ABJ_C5_2. The sequence continues at coordinate 29,978 of NZ_JBIUCS010000032.1, forward strand.
AAGCATAGCTATCGATTGGGCTACCTAACACTATAAGGTTTTTGACATAATTTGGATGGTTATGTGCTGTATACAAAGTAACAAATATACCCGCCATACTCCATCCATGTAGAGAAATTTGATCACTTCCTGAATGAGTGCGGACAAGCCCTATAGCTTTAGGAATAAAATCTTCAATAAATGATAAAAAGTTAAGATGTCTATCTTTAAACCCTAAACGGCCCCAATCGACAAGGTACACGTCAAATCCCGTATTTTGGAAGTGCTTAATAAGAGAACGATAAGGATATAAATCATAGATCGCCATATTAATTGCTAGAGGTGCAACAAATACTAATGGTTCTTTAAAACGCTTTTGAGCAGCCGCATAGTAACGAATACGAGTTTCATTAAATTGACCGATGACTTCATAAGGTGTGCTTTGTGACAACACCAGTGTTTCGGGTTGAAATAGTCGAGTAGTGAGGTGTTTGATTTGGCTTTGCTCAGAGGCAATGGACTTTAAGCGTTTCATCTTACTTTGCCAACTATTTACTAAAATTAAATAAAGTCTAAGCGATAATTTTCAGGTTTACCTTGACCTTAAATACCTTAGACACTCAAAATGATGATAGTTTTTTAGTACATGACCAGTAAAGGCGAACATTTAATGAACCAGTCTGATGATTTAGAATACCAACTTGATACTTTAGCCATTCGTACCGGACATACTCGTAGTTTTGAAGGTGAGCACGGCGAACCGATTTTTTTGACTTCATCTTTTGTGTATGAAAACGCTGCTGAAGCGGCTGCAAAATTTTCTGGTCAAGTTCAAGGAAATATCTATTCACGTTTTACCAATCCGACTGTATCAATGTTCGAAAAACGCTTAGCAGCTTTAGATGGTGCTGAACGTGCTGTTGCGACAAGTTCTGGAATGGGCGCGATTTTGTCAGTTGCTATGGCATATTTAAAAGCGGGTGATCATGTTATTTGCTCAAGAGCAGTTTTTGGTTCAGTTGTCGCTTTGTTTGAGAAATATATTGCCAAGTTTGGTGTAGATATTACATTTGTCGATTTATGTGATTTGGACGATTGGAAAAACGCTGTACGTCCAGAAACTAAACTTTTATTTGTTGAGTCACCATCGAATCCTTTAGCTGAGATTGCAGATATTCAAGCACTTGCAGATATTGCACATGCGAATGGTGCATTACTTGCGGTTGATAATAGTTTCTGTACGCCTGTTTTGCAGCAACCATTAAAATTTGGTGCAGACCTTGTGATTTACTCGGCAACTAAATATTTAGATGGACAAGGGCGAGCATTAGGCGGTGCTGTTGTCGGTAATCATCAGTTGTTAGAAGAGGTTTTTGGTGTCGTCCGTACACTTGGGCCATCAATGAGTCCGTTTAATGCATGGGTTTTCTTAAAAGGTCTAGAAACTTTACGCTTACGTATGAAAGCACACTGTGAGAGTGCTCAAATTCTTGCCGAATGGTTATCTACCCATGACAAAGTAGAAAAAGTTTACTACGCAGGCCTTCCAACTCACGAAGGACACGAACTTGCTGCAAAACAGCAAAATGGTTTTGGTGGGATTGTTTCTTTCGTTGTTAAAGGCGAACGTGAAGGTGCTTGGAAGGTGATTGATAACACCAAATTTATTTCAATTACTGGTAATTTAGGTGATGTGAAGTCAACAATTACCCATCCTGCGACAACAACACACGGCAAACTTTCTGCTGAAGCCAAACAAGCAGCTGGAATTCAAGAAGGTTTAATCCGTGTTTCAGTTGGTTTAGAAGATATTAACGATATTATTGGTGATATCTCACGTGGATTAGATTTAATCTAATTAATTTATAAATTTAAGAGTAAACCACACTTATTTTAGTGTGGTTTTTTATTAATGATGTTGTTACTCACAAACAACGAAAGCAATAAAAAGACTACATTTTGTTATAAATGACTCTAAAATCACAACGTATAAAAGTTCTAAATTTAATAAAAATAACAAAGTGAGTTTTTGAACCATGCTTAAACCTATAATTATATTAGTCGCTATAGGGGCAATTGGTTTGGTTGGATACAGAGTATTTGCCCAAAAAGACGAACCGACTAAGATTAGCGAAACTGTATTGTTAATTAATGATGCGAACAAATCAGTTGAAGATGCAGACCATTCCATAGAAAAGGCAAATGCCTCTTTTCAGAAAATGCCTTTAAATGAATACAAACCGGATAATAAAAACCTTCAAGCCTCACAATAGTTGCACTTAAATTTTAGAACTGGTTCTAAGAGTGAAAAGTTTTACACAGAAAGCTTTAAACTCATGAGTTAGCGAAAATAGTTTCATAGATACCAATAGAAAACATTAATTTATTGTGTCAGAATTACAGATTAATTTTGATTTAAACGTAATGACCTCAATGCTCTTTATGATGGGTTGAGGGACTAAAAGAGTTTAAGTTCTGAAGTGTTATGTGACTATCAATTATATTTGGTAGAGATACGGAGTTAGGTTTATGAATATCAATATGCTCATGCAGCAAGCGCAGCGCATGCAAAAAGATATGGAATCAAATATAAAAAAGGCCAAAGAAGAGCTTGCTCAAACTGAAGTACACGCTGAAGCGGGTGGTGGTTTAGTTAAAGTAACCATGACTGGTCGTTATATCGTAAAACGTATCGAAATTAATCCAGAATTGCTTCAAGATGAACCAGATATGATTGAAGACTTAATCGCAGCTGCTGTTAATGATGCTGTGCGTCAAGCAGAAGTAGTTTCTGAAGAAAAAATGCAAAAAGCTAACTCTGGTATGGGTTTACCTCCTGGCTTAGCGGGCATGTTCTAAGGAAATTCAGTGTTTAGTGATAGATTTGAACAACTCGTTCAAGCTTTACGTATTTTGCCTAGCGTTGGACCGAAGTCGGCTCAACGTATGGCTTTACATCTATTGATGAAAAATCGTGAAGGTGCATTTGCTTTAGCGCATGCTCTACATGAAGCATCAAGTTATATCCACGAATGTAGTGTTTGCCACTCTTTAACTGAGCACGAAATTTGTGATATTTGCGCTTCAACAGAAAGAGATGATCAATTGCTCTGTGTGGTTGAATCTCCGGCAGATGTGATGGCAATTGAGCAAAGTGGTAGTTTCCGTGGCAAATACCATGTGTTGGGTGGGCATCTTTCTCCATTAGATGGAATTGGGCCAGAAGAAATAGGTATTCCTTACCTAATCCAGCGTTTAAGCCAAGGAACTATCGAAGAAGTCATTTTGGCAACTAACGCTACTGTAGAAGGTCAGGCGACAGCGCATTATTTGGTTGAAGCGACGAAGCATTTACCTATTCACATGACACGTATTGCTCAAGGTGTACCACAAGGTGGTGAGCTTGAATATGTTGATAGCCATACATTAAGTCAGGCGGTACATAACCGTATGCGTATGAAATAAGTACCTCGGTGCTTATTTCAAAGATTTTTTAAAATATAAGTTTTATTATTAAAAAAATCTTTTTAAAAGACAAAAACATATTTTAAAAATGACTTAATGAATATATAAATTAAAAAAAGCTGTTTGTAAAAAATAAATTTTTATAAGGATTTTAAATTGAAAAATTTAAAATAATGATCAAAAAATTATCTCTTTTTGGGAAAATTGTTCAAAAATAGATTATTCATCATGGATTCAGTAGCATTTTTCTATTGCTATGTTATATATACCAGAGTTTAAAGCACTCTTTGCATTTACTTGAGAAAGCATGTTTCAGTTTATCCAACAGCAAACCGAATTGGTTGATGTTCTTCAACAAATGGATCAATGTTCAACATATGGACTTGATACAGAATTTATTAAGGTTGATACCCTTTGGCCTAAACTTGGAGTATGTCAAGTCAATGTCAACGGAAACGTATATTTGCTGGATGGCGTGTCGCTAGACTTAAGTGAGTTTTGGAAAAAAATCTTTGTTGCTCAACAAAATATTTTTCACGCATGTGGTGAAGATATCGATTTAATCTATCACTATGCTGATGAACAAAACCTATTAAATGTTTTTGATACTCAAGTTGGACTTTCCTTTTTAGGGCATGGTTTACAAGTAAGCTATCAAGGTGCTTTAAAGCTTTGTTTAGAGATTGACATTGAAAAAGACCAAACTCGATCTGACTGGTTAGCAAGACCTTTGTCTCCTCAACAGTTATGCTACGCAGCAAATGATGTTTTATACCTTATGCAGTTGGCTAACCATATTAAGGATCAGCTTAAGCAAAAAGGGCTTTATGAATATGTTCTTGAAGACTGTAGTAGTCTAACCAAAGAAATTATTAGTGAAACACCAACGTCATTACTCTATACAGATGTAGGCAACTATCGACATTCACGCCGTCAATTAATGCAATTGCAGAATTTAAGTGAATGGCGCGAACATATAGTTAAAGCAACCAATCAGCCACGTAGTTTTATCCTTAGAAACTCGACAATGATTGATTTGGTCGAAAAAAATCCACGTAATAATTTTCAATTATCTCAAGTAAGAGATATCCGTCCAAATGTTGTTCGTGAATATGGCAAGATTATTCTGGATCTTTTAAAGGATTTACCAGTAGAAGGGCAATGGCCAGCTAAAATTGCTAAACCTTTTAAAATTACGTCAAGAGAAACTCTAGATAAAATGGATGCGTTAATTGCAAATGCTATAGGGCAAACCTCCATTCCGAAAGAAGTTTTACTGCGTAAGAAATGGTTAAATGCAATTCATCAGCATGTACTTTCTAAAGGTGATGAACAAGATTTACCCGATTACTTGTTAGGTTGGCGCTACGAATTACTCACCAAACCACTTATTCAACTATTTACAGAAGAGAAAGCAACTCTGTTATTTTAAATTTACCAAGGTGTTTTCAGTTCAAATGAGCACATTGTATTTAAAAATAACTTATTTGATTAATATTTGCTCAATTGATAGTGGTTAATTTTTATTTAAAATAAAGCTTTTTTATAAGCCTATCTTTATAAATTTAAACCTTTATTTAGTTGTGCTTTATATTCTTAGGTTTTTTTAAAGTTTAAATACTATAAATATGAGTTAATCTTAATTTAATATGATTATGCTGAATTAAATTAACTTTATTCGTGAGAAAAATTCAATTGCGTATATATACAGG
>NZ_JBIUCS010000033.1:0-34705 GCF_044538485.1 Acinetobacter sp. ABJ_C5_2
AAAAATTGTGATTTTAATCACAAATTATATTTTTATAATTAATTTTAAATTATTGAATTTAATAAATAAAAAATTAATTAACGACAGAGTGTTTTGTTTTTGTTAAAAATAAGTAAACTTATTTTAAAATAGAATAATAACTCTAAATATATGTTTAATTTTTATGAAATTAATAAAAATAAATACGTTTTAAAATACATATGTATATTATAAAAATAGAACATTAACTCTAAAATAAATATCATTATTAATATAATTATTCAGCAACAATCCCCATTTTAAATACAGCTGTATATTATAAATAATAGTGTATTTATTCTACTCACAATAAATTATAAAATAAATAAAATTTTAAATATACTTAACAAAAACACTTATTATAAAATAAAACTAAATAAAGCATATGTTTCGAAAACTGACCTCCTTACTTGTACGGCAAAGACTAATTATTAAGTAAAGATGCTTAGCTTCACTACAAAATTTTATTCTTCTTAAGAATTAATCTATTGATTCATAACATTTTTAAAAAAAAGTTGACTAAATTAGTCCTTTTTTCAACATTTTCTATTGTCATGCCCTTGTAATTTTTAAAATACACATCACTATAAAAAACATGGCAACCTCGTTGTCACTCATTAGGAGTGCCCATGTCTGAACTTATTATGAATGAAAAAACTGACTTAGAGCCTCAGGTTCCAAGTGTATTACCACTATTAGCCTTACGTGATGTGGTGGTTTATCCACACATGCAAATTGCGCTATTCGTGGGTCGTGAAAAATCGATCAATGCAGTTGATGTGGCTCGTAACAGTGACAATTTAGTATTTGTAGTTGCGCAAAAAGATTCGCTTACAGAAGAAATTGATCACGACAATTTATACCAGTACGGTACAGTCGCTAAGATTGTACAAGTAGTTAATCATGAAAATGATGAAAACTGCATTAAAGTACTTATTGAAGGCTTACATCGTTCTAAGCTCACAAAAATTATCGATGAAGATAGTTATTTGACTGCTGAACACGATTTAAGTCCAATGACTATTAATGTAGATAAGGCAACTCAAGAAACTCGTTTACAAGAGTTACGTAACTTATTTGCTCAATATGCAGAAGCAAAATTACGTAATGCACGTGAACTAGTTGCAGCTGCCAATAAAATCGAAGACTTATTGCAACTTATGTTCTTCGTAGCAACTCGTGTACCTCTAAATATTGAAATTAAACAGAAGTTTTTAGAGCACGATGAGTTTGAAGCACATTTGCAAGAGTTAATGAACTACTTGATGAATCAATCTGCTGAACAGCAAATTGAGCAAACTTTACATGACAGCGTAAAACGCCAAATGGAAAAGAACCAACGTGAATACTTTCTAAATGAAAAAATGAAAGTCATTCAACGTGAACTTTCTGATATGAATGGCGGTGCTGAAGATGACGTTGCTGAAATTGAGAAACGTCTTGCTGAAGCTGATTTACCTGAACACGTACGCAAAAAAGCTGAAGCTGAGTTCCGTAAACTTAAAGCAATGCAGCCAGCATCTAGTGAAGCTGCCGTTGTACGTAACTATCTAGAAGTAATTTTAGATACGCCATGGAACAAAGCGAGCAAAGTCAGTATTAACTTAGCCAAAGCACAAGAAATTCTTGATGCTGACCACTATGGTCTTGATGATGTTAAAGACCGTATTGTTGAATATTTAGCTGTTCAATCACGTGTGAAAAAACTCAAAGGACCTATCCTCTGTTTAGTAGGTCCTCCAGGGGTTGGTAAAACTTCACTCGGTGAATCAGTAGCTAAAGCAACAGGTCGTGAATTTGTTCGCATGGCGCTTGGTGGCGTACGTGATGAAGCAGAAATTCGTGGACACCGTCGTACTTATATTGGTGCGATGCCAGGTAAAATTGTGCAGTCTTTAACAAAAGTTGGCGTGAAGAACCCATTGTTCTTACTCGACGAAATTGACAAGATGGCGCAAGACTACCGTGGTGACCCAGCTTCTGCATTGCTTGAAGTACTTGATCCATCACAAAATAGTAAGTTCAACGATCACTATTTAGATCTTGATCTTGACCTTTCTGAAGTCATGTTCATCTGTACCGCAAACAGTATGAATATTCCAGAAGCATTACTGGACCGTATGGAAGTCATTCGTCTACCGGGTTATACCGAAGATGAAAAAGTAAACATTGCTGAGCGCTACCTTGTTCCTAAAGCAATTAAGAACAACGGATTACGTGCAAAAGAGTTAACAATTCATGAAGAAGCGATTCGTGACATTGTTCAACGCTATACACGTGAAGCGGGTGTTCGTAGTTTAGAACGTGAAGTTTCTAAAATTGCGCGTAAAGTGGTAAAAGAAGCGGTAAGTAAAAAGTCTAAAAACTTACAGCTTGACGTTACCTCTGCCAATCTTCCTGAATACCTAGGTCCACACAAATTTGACTTTGGTATGGCTGAAGATGAAGCACAAGTAGGCCGTGTAAATGGCTTGGCATGGACTTCTGTTGGTGGTGAGTTACTTACTATTGAAGTTGCAGCTGTTAAAGGTAAAGGTAAATTTATTACAACCGGTTCACTCGGTGACGTAATGAAAGAATCGATTACCGCAGCAATGACTGTAGTACGTACACGTGCTGACGAACTTGGTATTGAAGCATCTCGTTTTGAAGAAACTGATGTACACGTTCACTTACCTGAAGGTGCAACTCCAAAAGATGGTCCATCTGCTGGTTTAGCATTAACAACTGCACTTGTATCAGCATTTACTGGTATTGCGATTCGTCCAGATATCGCAATGACAGGTGAAACAAGTCTTGGTGGTCGTGCGATGCGTATCGGTGGCTTGAAAGAGAAACTTCTAGCTGCACATCGTGGTGGAATTAAGCTGGTCTTTATTCCTCAAGATAACGTTCGTGATTTGGCAGAGATTCCTGACAATGTGAAAGAAGGATTAGAAATTAAAGCTGTGAAAAGCATTGATGAAATCTTACCTTTAGCATTAACGGCAATGCCAAAGCCTTTACCTAAAACACCGATTGTAAAACCGGTAGAAGGCTCAAAAGCAGCGCGTCACTAATTTATAAAATAGAAAAAAGAGAGCTTTGGCTCTCTTTTTTTTGTTACATAATTTGATTGAAAAATATCCAACCTCCCTCATAATAAGAAGTGAGAGTAATTAATTTTATTATTTGCTCTTGTCTATCTTATGTCACAGATAGCCTTGTTTTTATTCTCTATGATCATCTGAACTCCAGACAGATGATCATTTGATCGCAGTCCAACACCATTTTTTGGACTGCGTTTTTTATGCCCACTTACTGCCCCGCAGTTATTGTCTCCTCAGGTATAATATGTCAGCTGTTTTGACTGAATAGACCACATGAAAATTCGTATTCTGACCATTGGTCAAAAAATGCCTGCTTGGGTACTTACTGGTTTTGAAGATTATTTCAAACGCATTCAACCTTTTGTCCAGACTCAAGTGATTGAACTTCCAATGGCAAAACGGGGAAAAAATGACTCGGAAGCAGATATTTTAAAATACTGTCAACTTGAAGGTGAAAGTATTTTAAATGCTTTAAAGCCGAACGAGACACTCATTGCTTTAGAAGTAGGTGGACGTGAGCTCAGTACAGAAAAACTGGCTGATACCATGAAACAATGGATGCTTGAAGGTAATGATGTTGCATTGGCTATTGGTGGCCCAGATGGTTTGTCAGATCAAGTACGTAAAGCGGCTGCTTGGCATTGGTCACTCTCAAAACTTACCATGCCCCATCCTTTAGTACGTGTTTTATTAATCGAGCAGCTTTACCGAGCGATGAGCATTAATCATAATCATCCTTATCACCGTGCATAAAAAGAACAAACGTTTCATTTTAAGAACAATCCGTTGAAATCAGGATACTTTTAACATGTCCTGATTTTGGCATAATGACTATTATTCTGCTTTTCAACTCAGGTGTAATGAAATGGAACTACAAACCCTTCCCGGACTGTTTATTTCACATGGTTCACCCATGCTTGCACTTGATCCAGAACAAGTGGGTCCTGCTTTACACCGTCTTGGTATAAATCTACCTACTCCAAAGGCAATCATCGTGATGTCTGCTCACTGGGAAAGTAAAGCACTTGAAGTAAGTAGTTCGACTCGTCCGGAAACATGGCATGACTTTCGTGGTTTCCCACCAGAGTTGTACGAGATTCGCTATAGCGCACCTGGTCAACCGGAGCTTGCCGAAGAAATATTGAAGTTATTGGCAGATGCTCATTTTGTTGCACATGCTAATAGTACTCGTCCTCGCGACCACGGTGTATGGATGCCTCTTTTACACATGTATCCAGATGCAGACATTCCCGTTGTTGAAATTTCTTTGCCGATGACCTTAAGCGCTCAAGAAATTTATCGAATTGGGCAAACGCTTGCGCCCTTACGTGAAAAGCAAATTTTATTGATTGGCTCTGGAAGTATTACCCATAATCTTGCTGAGTTGTCTTGGCAAGGTGACAATTCAAAAGTTCCTGAATGGGCTTCAACTTTTAGAAATACTGTCGTTAATAAGCTTTCACATCAAGATTACGATGGCGTGTTGGAATGGCAATCACTGCCTTATATAAAACGTAATCATCCAACTCTTGAACATTTTGCCCCATTGTTTTTTGCTATGGGGACTGGTCATCGTTTTACGATTGTTCACAGTAGCTTCACAATGGGCTCATTGGGTATGGATATATATCGTTTTGATTAATTTTTAGGAAATACCCCGTTTTTCGCGGGGTATACCATTATTTTTATGAAAAATTCGAATAATTTACAAACTTATACATTTTGAAAACCGAAACAATCATATGTTTACATTTTCTTTTTTTAAGAATGTTTTAAGCTTAGTGCTGTTGTTTTTTTACTTGAAGTTTTTTAAATGAAAATTAAATATTTAATTCTTGCGTTGTTACCTTTTTCTTTGATGGCGTGTCAAACAGTTTCAAATACTCAAGCTCCAATTGTATCTGAGCAACAACAAAATCTTGCAGCAACTTTAAGTGAATATGCTTGGACTTATCAAAATGTAAAAGCATCTAAGCCACTTGTTCTTAATTTTAATGCAGATGGTAAATTAGCAATTAACACAGGTTGTAATGGTCAAGGTGGTACTTGGAAAGTTGAAGGCAACCAACTTGTAACCTCTCCTCTTGCATCAACAATGATGGCTTGCCAAGACGATTTAATGAAACAAGAACAATTGTCTAATAGCATCTTTAGTGAAGCAAAATTACCAATCGAAATTAGTAATAGCAATGGTCAGGTAATCTTAAGCGTGACAGATAAAGCAGGTCAAAAGCATATTTTCCAAGGCGTAAAAGCAACTAATACTCAAGCTTTAACTGATTATTCATGGTCATACCAACCTGAAAATACTAAAAAGCCGATTGTTCTTAACTTTACAAACGACCGTTTGTCTATCGCAACAGGTTGTAACCGCCAAGGTACTACTTGGAAAGTTGAAAACAATACCATTGTAACTGCTGATGTCATGTCGACTATGATGGCGTGTGAACCTGCGTTAATGAAACAGGAACAATTCTCTAGCAGCCTGTTCCAAAAACGTGCGATTCCATTCGAACTTAATACAACAAATGCTGATCAACCAACATTAACTATCGTTGATGCTCAAGGTCAGAAATATACGTTCACAGGTAAAATGACACCTGAAGCAAAATACCAGTCTGAAGGTAAAACTGTTTTCCTTGAAGTAGCGCCAGAAACTAAATCTTGTACAGGTGTTGCGCCACAAACTTGCTTGCAAGTTCGTGAAGTTAAATATGATGATAAAGGCGTAAAAACTTATGCCGACAAAAACTGGTCATTATATTATGGTCAAATCGAAGGTTTTGAACACAATCCAAACCAACGTGTAATCTTACGTGTAAAACGCTTTGAAGTGAAAAACCCAGCAGCAGATCAATCTAGCCAAGCAGATGTGTTAGATATGGTTGTAGAGCAAGAAATGGTTAAAAAGCCTAAAAAATAATTTTTAGACTAAAAAATCCGATGCTTTTGCATCGGATTTTTTATTTCTATATTTTAATAAATACCTTGTGCAAGCATCGCATCAGCAACTTTTACAAAGCCTGCAATATTGGCACCATCTACATAGTTCACAGTACCGTCTTCTTTCGTACCGTATCTTACACAGTTGGCATGGATGTCTTTCATAATTGCATGTAAGCGTTCATCGACTTCAGCATGTGTCCAGCCTAAACGAATCGCATTTTGAGACATTTCTAAACCAGAAGTTGCTACCCCACCCGCATTAGATGCTTTACCTGGTGCATATAAAATCTTAGCTTCAATAAAATGTTCAACAGCTTCAAGTGTAGATGGCATGTTAGCGCCTTCAGCTACACAAATGACACCATTGGCGATCAGTGTTTTGGCATCTTCACCAGTCAGTTCATTTTGTGTTGCACATGGTAAAGCAATATCTACATGAATATGCCAAGGTGTTTTACCTTCGAAATATTCAAAACCATGTTTAGAAGCAAACTCCGAAATACGCCCACGCTTAACGTTTTTCAGCTCCATGACCTCAGCCAGCAATTCATCTGTAAAGCCATTTTTTAGATAAACAGTACCATTAGAGTCCGATAAGCTGACCACTTTTGCGCCCAAGAACATTGCCTTCTCTGCCGCATATTGGGCAACGTTACCAGAACCAGATACCGAAACAGTTTTACCAGCAAAAGATAGCCCACGTGTTTTTAGCATTTCTTCTGCAAAATAAACCGTACCATAACCTGTTGCTTCCGGGCGCATTAAGCTACCACCAAATGAAATTCCTTTACCAGTAAATACACATGCCGTGTCATTACTGAGTTTTTTCATCATGCCAGCCATATAACCCACTTCACGCGCACCCACACCAATATCTCCAGCTGGGATGTCGGTATTTGGACCTAAATGACGGTAAAGCTCAATCATAAGTGACTGACAGAATCGCATAATTTCAGCATCAGATTTACCTTTAGGGTTAAAATCTGAACCACCTTTTCCTCCACCCATTGGCAAAGTCGTCAGTGAGTTTTTAAAAGTCTGCTCAAACCCTAAAAATTTTAAAATAGATAAGTTGACCGATGGATGGAAACGCATTCCACCTTTAAATGGACCAATTGCTGAATTGTATTGAACGCGGAAAGCGCGGTTAACTTGAGTCTGGCCTTGATCGTCCATCCATGAAACACGAAATTGAATCACACGCTCTGGTTCAACTAGGCGTTCTAACAATCCCTGCTCTGCATATTCCGGATTTTTTTCAATAAATGGCCACAAGCTTGTCATGACTTCTTCGACAGCTTGTAAAAACTCAGGTTGATGCGGATCACGCGCTTGCACGTAATTCAGGAATTCATTCAGATTGTTATATTTCAATGCACGGTCCTCAGCATAGTAATGAATTAAATTGGTGCAATACATTTTAAAATGCATCATTTAGCAGCAAAATATTAAATCCCTTTCCATCAATTTTAACAATAGTTATTTTAAATTATTTTATTTTTCTTAATTATCATAAAGTTAATTTTAGAAAAACTATCTAAAAATCAATAATAGTCATTTATTATTTCAATTTTTTTGATCTATTATTGTGCAATATTAGCTACATTTTAGGTCAATCAAAAAGCCAATAAATTCGTTAAAATCCATTGACCTTACTTAGGTTTTTCTTCATTATCGCATCGTTTTAAGCAAGCTATTTTCCTCTATGAATCCATCTATTTCTCTCATACGCGAGATTGATGCGTTATTACCACAAACACAATGTGGTTTGTGTGGACACCGTGACGGCTGTCTACCTTACGCAAAGTCCATTGCTGAAGGTGAAGAAGCAAATAAATGTGTTCCTGGTGGACAACCAGTGGCCGATGCGCTCGCAAAATTATTAAATCGCTCGTCGTTACCTGCTGAAACAAGTGTCTGGCCTGTACAAGCCGATGGACGCCCGCAACGCATGAAAGCGATTATTCGTGAAGACGAATGTATCGGATGTACAAAATGTATTAATGCCTGCCCTGTAGATGCCATTATTGGTAGTGGTAAGCTTATGCATACGATTTTGACTGATCTATGTACAGGTTGTGAGTTATGTATTCCACCCTGCCCAGTTGACTGTATTGATCTTGTCGAAGACACTCAAGCTTTACCGAACGAACAACAGCGCATTGCAGAGCAAGATGATTTAAGACAACGTTACTACGCGCATATTCAACGTGAAGAGAAACGTCGTATACATCGTAAAGGGCCTGTAGTACGTGCTGAAATTGATACCCAACTTTTTGCACAGTTCTCTCAAGCACTTGACGATTTGCCTTCAATTCAGCTCATTGAGAAGCCAAAAGAAGCAATTGTAAATGATGCGAAAATTACGATTGAATTAGCTAAAATTCGCACACAAATTAAAAAGTTGGAAAAGCAGCTCAGTGTTCGAGAAGATGCAAAAAAACGTCTTCAACTTGATGAACTACAACAGCAACTCATTCAATTACAGGAGGTCTGAATGGCCGTCAAAAACATGACGAAAAAGCAGATTCAAATTTTCTTTGAACGCCTTCGTGAACAAAGACCTTCTCCAGAAACCGAATTAAAATATTCATCACCTTTTGAATTATTAATTGCCGTCATGTTATCGGCACAAGCGACCGATGTTAGCGTAAACAAAGCAACAGATAAGCTTTATCCTGTCGCCAATACTGCTGAAAAAATCTATAACTTAGGTGTAGACGGCTTAAAAGAATATATAAAGACCATCGGCCTTTATAACGCGAAAGCTGAAAATGTCATTAAGACCTGTAAAATTTTAATGGAACAATTTAACGGTGAGGTTCCAAGCAACAGAAAAGACTTGGAAGCTCTACCAGGCGTAGGACGTAAAACAGCTAATGTGGTTTTAAATACAGCATTCGGACAACCGACTATGGCTGTCGACACACATATTTTTCGTGTGGGAAATCGAACCGGCTTAGCAGTAGGCAAAAATGTTCTCGAAGTTGAACATCGCCTAGTTAAGGTAATTCCGAAAGAATTTATTGTAGATGCACATCATTGGTTGATATTACATGGCCGTTACTGCTGTATCGCACGTAAACCAAAATGTTCAGAATGTGTCGTTTCCGATGTATGTAACTGGCCAGACCGCTTTGAATTTGGTGCAATAAAAACGATTCCAACAAAAAACCTCAGTTAATCCTGAGGTTTTTTAATCTGCTGTAATTTAGGATGTAGTTGACGTTCTCGTCCATTCTTTTTATTTTCCAAAGCCTGTTGTTTCTGCACATGACGCAGCATTTTTTGACTTTGATATAGTAAAAATAACAATAGTGCCAGACTCAGCAATACCACTAAAATCAAAATGATTTTTAACAACTAAATATCCTCAATGGGTTTATGTACAATCATCATTTTTCCATTATGACAGATTTTGCTGAGTAGAGTACCATGCATTAATATCCCTTTTTTCTATAGCTGTTGCCATTAATTCAGGAAATTGATCGGGGGTACATGCAAAAGTTGGTATTCCCATATCCGCAAAGATCTGTGCATGCTGCGTATCAAACCAAGGTGCACCATCATCAGATAAAGCCAATAACGTGATAACTTGCACCCCACTCTCCAACATTTCAGCAACTTGCTTTAGCATTTGCTTGGAATCTCCACCCTCACACAAATCACTAATAAGGATAAAGATTGTCTCTTCAGGGCGGGTAATTTTACTACGACAATATTTAATTGCTTTGGCAATATCAGTTCCCCCACCTAATTGTGTTCCAAAGAGCACATCGACAGGGTCTTCAAGTAATGGCGTTAAATCAGCTAACTCAGTATCAAATACAATCATTTGCGTATTAACCGCACGAATACTCGCCATAACAGCTGCAAAAACACTCGAGTAAATAACCGAAGGTGCCATCGAACCACTTTGATCAACACACAACACAATATCTTTTAAAGCCGTTTGTTGACGTGGATGTCCATGTAATTCGTGTGGAATAATCGTTTTAAAGTCTTCTTGCCAATGCTTCAAATTAGCTTGGATGGTACGTTTCCAGTTAATATCCTGCATACGTTTAGGACGGCGTGTATGCGCAGAACGATTGATGCTACCTCGAATCGCTTGTTGCAACGGTTGTTTTAGGCGGTTTTCAAGTTGCTCTACTAACTGACGTACCACAATACGTGCTGTTTCTTTAGTTTTTTCAGGTATTAAATGATTGAGTGAAATCAAGGTGGAAACCAGATGAATATCGACTTCTACGCTCGCTAACAGCTCAGGTTCCAACAACATTTGTTGTAAATTCAAACGCTCTAAAGCATCTTTTTGAATGACTTTCACGACAGAAGATGGAAAGTACTGTCGAATATCACCTAACCACTGTGCCACTCTTGGACTAGAATGTCCTAAACCACCACGTCGATTGGGTTGGTGAGCTTGGTAAAGCTCATTCAGGCATTCTTGCATTTTGCTATCTTGCACTGACCAATTAGGTAAATGTGCAGTAGAATTAGGGGCTTGCCCTAAAATCAAACGCCAACGCCGTTCTTGTTCAGCAAGGTCTGGTTGTTCTAAAGTGATTAGCTCTTCATTCATATCCATCACTTAACCCTCGACAGCAACTGGCTGTAAATAAGCGTAAATTTCATCTAATACCATTTGAGCACGAACAATATCCAAAGCACCAACCTCTTGTTTGATTGTGGTCGATTTTTGCGTCACTTTCTGAATCAATTGCTGTGCCTCAGCAGGACTAAAACTTGAAGCTGTTCTCGCCAAAATTGGCAATAATTCAATGAATTGATGCTCTTGTAATTGGTTAACCCAATGACTCACTGTGTCCCAAAGGCTTTGCTCATGAATTAATAACAAAGCTTGATGTGTGAGAAAACCTTCAAACCAAGCGGCACTATAGTCGGCAGTCCGCCCAATTGATAAAGCTCTAGACAGAAACCCTTGTGTTTGTTCCCCATCAATCAACTTTTGTTCTCGCGCTAAACGTACACAACAACCATGCAAATAACCTTGTATCTGTTCAAGGTACAATAGTTGTTGCAAGGTATCTTGCCAAAGTCGTAACAATCCATCTTGTTGTAATTGTTCTAAAAGTTCATATAAAGCTTGTAGTTGTTGAGCAAACTGCTGTGCCATTTCTGCATTCAGTTGTACACAATAACTTGTCAAACTCAACATCAATCGAATCGCTAAATGTTCTACCACTTGATGCAAATGTTGCATTGAAAACTGACGCACACTGCCATAGCGAATTGCTGTAATTAGCGGTTTTAAGGTCGCTAAAATAATACTTGGATCTTGATGCTGAGTAGTGAGCTCATTTAATTTGTCTAAAGCAAGATTTAAACTTTGATCTAGTCCAGAAAGTAAAATATTTTCAATCAGTTGAGCGATTCGTGCTATATCTTCACACTGCTTGATCTGATTTTCTAAATAGCTTTGTGTAGCAGCTTCAATACTATTGCCCCACAAAGACATTTCATTCAGATATAAACTACTTTCAGGCTGCCATGAAAGCTGCCATATTTCTTTAAAATTTCCCTGTTTAGATCCCGTCCCTCCCAGATCTGCCCAAGCCACACCGAGTAGTTTCAAACAATGTAAGAATTGGCTTTTAGATAGATCAAATGCTTCACGTAGATCTAAAGCAATTTCACGATGTGGAGCTTCCAGTTTTAAGCGAAAATGCTTCACTTTCTGTAAAAAGTCTTTTTGAATCGGTAATTCAATTAACTCATCAGGTACTTGCCCCAATTGTTCATCTTCAAGCAGTTTAGCTAAAACCGGTTGTGGAATATCTAAGCCATGATTCAATACCGAGCGGATAACCTCAAATAAATCTTCGAGATCAGGAATACGACGCCCGCGTAATTGTAATAATGCCTGAATGAGTTGCACTGCATCTATAATTTGAGCACTAGAAGCATCATGACCAGCCTGCCGTAAAGCATGGGCAAATTGACTTAACCAATCAATTGTAATTTTTTGACCATCGACATCTCTATCTACTGCATGCTGATAATGTTTCCATAAATGTGTATACCATCCAACGGCATTCACACCAGCACCATAACCACTTTCACGGTTTAAACGTCCGTGTGTCCAAGCAATCCAAGCCGTTTCAATCTTCTCTTTAGGCAAACCTTTAAGCAGAGCACTATCAGCTTTGCTTTGCCCTTTTAAATCTGCCAATACTGGTGCATGCCATGCACCACAAATCACTACAATATTTTGATAACCTTGTTTCTGCACTTGCCTGATTATCTTACGCATATAAGCTTCACGATACTGTTCAAGCAATTGATCCTGGCTAGTATAGTTTTCAGGTTGTTGACTTAGTAGATGATCACGTAAAGCTGCCATCGCATCACTAATAGCAGCAAACATCTCTCCAGTATGTGGTTGCTGTTCAACTAAATGCTCCCAAAACCGCTCACTGTCCTGATAGCCTGCCTGTTGTGCCAATAATTGAATTGGATCTCGGCGAATAGAAAGATAATGCTGTTCCAGATTGTGTTCTGGCTCAATATTATCTTGCTGGCTCAGCTCAACTTCTTGCTCATTTGCTAATGCTTGTTCCTCTGCTAAAACTTGCTCTTGCTGTAAATGTTGCTCCGCCCATTGTTTTTCCAGTGCAAAACGATGCTGCAGCGGTAAATCCATAAACTCTACAGCGACTTGCTGACGAATTGCATATTGCAACGCTTGCCATTCAGGAGAAAACTCCGCGAATGGATAGAACACTGCCCGTGATCGAACTTCTTTTTGAACAGGAGTATTTACCAGTAATGCGACAGGTGGCTTAAAATCTACATGTTGTAACTGGGTTATAATTGAATTGGCATCAGGTGGACCTTCAATCAAAATACAATCAGGTTGAATCGAAGCCAACGCATTACACACACTGCGTGCTGAACCTGGCCCATGATGGCGAATACCGAGAATATGCAGCATTTTTCTTCCCTATTTTTATTTACTTCTTTTCAATATGCTTTATTCCAGATCACGGCAAGCACGATATAAGTCTTGCCAACCCTCACGCTGCTTCATCACAGTTTCTACATATTCTTTCCAAGGTACAATATCCTGAACTGGATCTTTTAAAACTGCTCCCTGCAAACCTGCTGCCAAGTCATGATCGGTTAAATGACCAGAACCAAAATGACCTGCCATCACCCAACCATGGCTCATTACCGAAATGGCTTCAGCGGTTGATAATGTCCCTGTAGTAGTTTTTAATTTTTGTTTTCCATCTAACGTTTGCCCATGACGTAATTCTCTAAAGATCGTTACCAGTTTTTGAATCTGTGAATCTAAAGGTTGAATCTCAGGAAGTTGTAAACTTTTTCCTAATGATTGAACGCGCTTTTGTACGATTTCTATTTCTTCAGTGATTGTTGCGGGTGGAGGTAAAATGACTGTATTAAAACGACGCTTTAAGGCAGAAGATAACTCATTTACGCCCTTATCACGATTATTGGCTGTAGCAATCACACTAAATCCTTGTACCGCCTGATACTCAATTCCTAATTCTGGAACCGGTAAATTTTTCTCAGAAAGTAAAGTAATTAAAGTATCTTGAACATCAGCAGGAATACGGGTTAACTCTTCCACACGGGCGATTTTACCTTCTTGCATCGCACGCAACATCGGGCTTTTAACCAAAGCATCCTCACTAGGACCTTTAGATAACAGCTGAGCGTAGTTCCAGCTATAACGCAAAGTATCTTCACTGGTTCCCGCCGTACCTTGAATCAGTAATGCACTATTTCCGGAAATAGCAGCTGCTAAATGCTCAGATACCCATGATTTTGCCGTACCTGGCACCCCTAATAATAACAATGCGCGGTCAGTTGCCAAAGTTGCGACTGCAATTTCCATTAAACGGCGATTACCAATATATTTAGGTGAAATCACAGTTCCATCAGCTAAAGTGGTCCCCAATAAATAATCCACGACAGCTTTCGGTGAAAGTTGCCATTGTGGTGGTTTTGCTAAATGGTCATGTGCCTTTAATGCATCTAATTCATGAGAAAACTGTTGTTCTGCACGTGCACGTAAAACTTGTTGAGACATGTTGATTATCCTAATTTATGATTTATTGATCATTAAGCAATAAGTTTTTGTCTATACTGAATAAACTGAATAAGTTGTTTCCATTCAGAAATAGAAAAAAGAGGTTGTAGACAACTGAAGTCTATTGGATAAGCTTCCAAAATTAGCCATTGTGCATGCTCTTTTAATAATGCAAATTTATTTTGATCTTGTTGCAAATCCAAAGTCTCATATGCGTGTTGTATTAACACGGCTGCCATTTCTGTGATTTTCTGATCTTGATGTAATATTTTTGCTCTTTGAAATACAAAACAAAAATGTTCTAAATCCTGATTTTGATAATAAGACTCGAGTTGTTTTAATAAAAACCTGCCCGCTGGCTCCTGATCTAGTAAACCAAAGATTGTCTCACGCTCAATCCTGCGCCCAGTTGATATAGTCATAGTTTCACACCATTTGGTTTGATGCTGGTAAAACCATAAAGCCAGATCACGGCGCTGCTCTCGGTAACAGCACAAAATAAATGCATTCCACAGTGAATCTTTTTGTCGTGAATGTAATAAAAATAAATGATCCCAAGTACCAAATAATTCTAACCAATATGCAAGTGGCAATTGGATTAAAATTCTTTTGAGATAAAGTACTCCCTGTGAACTTTCACAAAACTCCTGATAAGCCTGTTCGACTTGAGAACTTTGGAAAACTGTCTTTAAACTTTTACGACTTTCAACCAAGTTTGTTTCTCGATCAAAGAAACCATAATCATTCAATGCGTCATCTTGATCTAAGTTAATGTTGAATTTAACTTTTCTAGCTTGAACATCGTAGCTCAAACATTCACGCAGTAACGCTATAACCTCGTTATAGAAGGTATTATCCTGATAGTATAAATAGAAAGCTAATACACCATTATTGCGTACTGTCGCTGCATTCTGGGGTTCTAGTGTTTTCACATGCTGGTATAAAGCTTCAAATTGGGTTACTGGCATGTTATATGTCACTAGACTTTCAGCATGACTTTGCAAATGATTTTTCTGAATAGATTGTGACCAGAATTCCGCAATATGCTGGTTAATAAAGTCTGGTAATTGACTGCACAATTGGCTCATCAGTAAGGACCAATCACTATTTTTTGATTTCAACAATTGACGAATTAATGACGATGAATCTTGTTGTTTCAAATATTTCCATACCCTTTTCGCATCATCCACACGTGTTGTAACATCACCTTGAAATGCGAATTCAGGTAGAATAGTGGCCAATAACACTGGGTTCCGACACAGTGGTAGAAGCTTCAACACCAAATAACGAGGAATCACTTGCTGCTGCTGTTGAGCAAGTTTAAAAATTTGATTAACCCAATCCTGATATAAAAATGGCGACTCTTGCGCAACAATCCATTTCAAAATTTGCACAAGCTCATCATCTAGCCGCTTTTCATTTTGTATCTGATCAATTTCACCAAAACTCTTTTGAACCTTTTCAGGCACAGCTCGTGTTTGATAACCTGCTAATTGCATCAGTGCCCAATATTGATTTAAGACCAATAAATCTTGTGCTGAATCGGTTTCTTTAGGAACATAATCCAGCAATTCTTTAGGAATTTTTATAACTTGCTTAAATTGCTGTCCTAAAGTCAGTTTGAGAAGTAACTGTTGATTAAACTCACTGTATGATGTGGTTAAAGACATTCAAAATGCCCTCCTTGCCAAATACTTATAAGTTTAAGTTTCAACCCATCCCACTCTACACCAGCGCTGAATGGCTCTGCCCCCACTAAAAACCACAACTCAACAAATTGTTTAATTTCAATTTCACACATTTTTTGATCCTGATCGACCAAATAAATTATTTTATCAAGCTTTACTAAACGTAATTGCTCTAGCCAGAAAAAGCGTACTAATTGCAAAGGATGTTGTTTTAAGCCATTCGCATATTGAGTAAATGCTTGGTCAAAATTTTTAAATCCCCTAGGTGAAATGAGCACTTCGTTTAAATCATTAAATGTTATTAGATTATCTTCCAGACGTAAGCGTTGTTGGCTTATCACAGGATAGAGTTTGACATTTATAGGCAATTGTTTTTGATAAGGTAAGGTCACTCCAAAGCTTGAATGAGGGGGTATTTCAAAATCTAGTAGCAAATAATCACACAGGTTCTGACTATCCCATAACCATTGACGACGATAACGTCCGCGAGTATTGACCAACTCATGCGTCACTTGTCCTAAAGCGTAAAGATCAAGTTTATGAACTGGTATGTTATCCCACATATCAGCTGGCAAATTAACGCCAAATAACTGTTTTAACTCTTCATAAAGCTTAGGTTTAAGGCGATGACGATTCTGCCATAGATGAATAGCAGTTTGTAATTTAGCCAACCAGAATGAACTTTCTACTTGCCAGTTGGCTTGATACAAGGCACTAGAAAATTCATCTAAATAACTCACCAAACCTGCAACTTGAGCATCTACTAAACGGCTTTGGATATCTCTGAATTTCTCGTGTTGTTGTTGACGTAACCGCCCTAGTCCTAGAGTAACAACATCATTTAGCCATGTTTGTAATGCATCAATCCCGGTATCCATTTTTTTCTCACGCGCCAATTGCCGTTTGAGTCGGGCTTCCTCATCAATAGGCTTATTGATTTTATTTTCTTTCTTTTCCAGTGATTTGTTTTTTTTATCACGCCATTTCTGTACTCGCTCAGGTATATTTTGTTCATCCGATTGCACAATAAATTTATCTTGATACTCGGTATAGACAAATAATAATGCCAAAGCATGTTTACATGGCCTCTTAAAACTCGGACAACTACATTCACACTTTAGTTCAGGTAAAAAAATTGCACTTTGATAAATTGAGCTACCTTGAATTTCCCCCCAAATCCATTGATCAACTGAACCCGAGATATTATTCCACGCTTCAAATTTCGCCAGTTTCTTAGCTGATTTTGCTGAACTTGCATCTGGAATAATCTGTTCCACCTGATCAGATTGAATCGTCAGCAACATAATTAACCCTTTAAAATAATTTTTTAATTTCAATGTCTTGGTTTATACAATTGAACACACTATAAATGCTTTAAATTTAATTTTACATACTATTATTATATAGCACGACATATTATGTCGCCAATTATTATTAATATAAAAAAACTGCCCAATGGTTCCATTGGGCAGTTTTTAATAAAAAATAAATTATTTGTCTAAGATGTTGAACAAATCTTTTTGTACATCTTCAATAGTACGCAAGCCATCAAGCTTGTCATAAGTTGGCGCATTTTCACCAGAAGCAGCACGGCCTTGGTAGAAACCAACTAATTGCTCTGTTTCAGTATGATAAGACGCTAGACGCTTACGGATTGTTTCTTCTTGGTCATCTGGACGTTGAACAAGATCTTCACCAGTTTCGTCATCTTTACCTTCCACTTTAGGTGGATTGTATACAGTGTGGTAAACACGACCAGAAGCTGGGTGCTGACGGCGACCAGAAAGACGTTTTACGATTTCTTCGTCAGGTACATCAATTTCGATCACGTGATCAATGCTGATGCCTTCTTTTTCCAATGCTTCTGCTTGAGGAATAGTACGTGGGAAACCATCGAAAATGCAGCCATTTGCACAGTCAGGTTGAGCAATACGTTCTTTTACTAAACCGATAATGAGTTCATCTGAAACTAAACCGCCAGATTCCATTACACTTTTAGCTTTTAAACCTAATTCAGTACCTTCACGAATCGCAGCACGGAGCATATCACCGGTTGAAATTTGTGGGACATTGTAGCGCTTACAGATCAACTGAGCCTGAGTCCCTTTGCCTGCCCCAGGTGGTCCGAGTAAGATAATGCGCATAAAAAACATCCTCATTTAAAACAATGAATGTGAGGTCTGGCAGATTTAATTTCGTTGATCTTCAATAGATCCTGCCCGACTTCGAATTATAAGAAAGCCACAAACAAATGTATTGTACCAGCAATAAATCCGGTTACCCCACCTAGTACAATAAGAATCCACTCGTCCTCTTGGAATGCTGGACGTAACAAATTCTGAAACTCTTTTGGTGTTAGTTCACGAATACGCTCTTTAAACATTTGAAAAATCTTCTGTGCCCGGCTTGCATTCAGTGCAGGGTCACATACGGGTCCCATCGTAATTTCAATTGAACGATCAATCAAGTCCGTCTTTAATCTTGCGTACTCTCTTGGACCCAAAGAAAGCTGTAAAGATGTTCGAACAAGTGGAGTTTCCATGATTTCGTTAATATGACGTTTAACAATACGACGTGTTTTGTCCTTGCGTGGACCATACATCATTTCTGTCATAATCGATTTTAACGTAATCAGATCTTCTGTCACTACACTAGAGAAGACTTCAGAGACTTCTTCTTGACGTTTCATGAAAGCGCCTTGGAAATTATAGGTACCAATTCGTAAAACAGGCACAATCCAAGGGAACTTACGATCTTTTGTTAATCTAAAAATTTGCGGATAACGAATGTAATGCGGCTCGATCGGGTTAAATACCATCCAGATTGCAATCCAGTTGGTTAAAAAGCCCCAAATAGATGCCCAAAACGGTACAGTCCAATGCCATGGCACCACAAACCAGACAACCATCTGGAAAATACCGAAGAACATCCCGATTAAAGCACTAATATGCCAAATAAAGTTGATTTCTTTTTGCCCGACTTTTAAAAACATACGTACCATTAAACGGCGGTCACCTTCCATTTGGCTGACCACCATTTCACGCATATCAACCAGTGACTCGACATTCATGGTCAGTTCAGTCACTAATTCTCTTAGCACACCGGGTAACTGCTTATGCGCTTGAGCATAAATACGGCGCTTAATCGAATAAGGTAAATTTTCCCAAAGCACTGCATTACGATCGATCATCACTTCATCAATCAAATGCTCAAGTTCAAATCCGACTTGTTCACCAATAATACGTGCCATGTCTTCAGGGTCCATTGCCTCTAAAAACTCACGCAAAGAACCTAACTTGGATAAAGTATTATCGGTAATAATTCCTGAGATACGCCCTGCTTTACGTGGCACAATACCTTGCCAGCCGACTGGCAAAGGACCTAAGTGAAATCCCCAAAATTTAATTGGGTAAAACACCATTTTTAAAGCCATCCACACATGTGCCCATGTGACAAAGGCAGTGACCGGAATAATACTCAAAACGGCCCAAAAATCAGGTCTGTGTAAAAAGGTCTGCCACAATCCGCTGACGTACTCTAACATGTAAGACTCTCGTATTTATTTGTGCTCTGCTTATGGCGAGTTAACGATAAGCTGCTTTGTTTTATAAACTAAAACTTAGAGAATAAGAAAATTGTATTTGCGGTTTCGTATCGGCAGCAACAGCTCCATTCTGGTCAGTTAATTTTTCAGCTGCTCCAATACCCACACTAAACGTACTAATTCTTTCTGAATTCAACAATACATATGCCAAATCGACACCAGCACCTAAGCGAGATTTATACTCTCCGTCTACCGATTTGCTATCAAGATGTCCAGCATAAAAGCCAATATAGTAACCATTTTTATCTGTTCCGGTAAGGTAGTAAGGATAGCGAAATCCAACTTGTCCACCGGCAGTTTTATCACCATTTAAAAATGCACCAACTTTTGCATAAGCAATTCCATAAGGATTTACCCACTCACCATTGAGATGTAACAATTTTTGAGTAAAACCTGCGCCTACATTCCAAGTCGCTGCTTTATGATCTGCTAATTTTGCTTCTGGAAGAAATGAATAATCTTGAGCATTTGCCCAACTGCTTACTGTCAAAACTGCAAGTAAGGGATAAATTTTTCTCATTATTTTCTCCATTTTCCCTAATCGTATAGTGAGAACAACCCTATTCTATTGAATGAGAGACTTTAACAGAATTATTTTGCTTCTTATATACAAGACTCTACAATTTTGTTGTCTACAAAGTCAAAAAAGCCAATTTGCCTCTTCGCTGAAACTTTGAAAATTATGCAATATTTTAACTGCGCTTGCGTTAGAATAAGCAGCTATTTTTCTCACCCTATGTCATTAAGTCGATCCGTATGAAACAGCACTTTCCTTTAAAAGATATCCAGCAAGAAAAGCGCATTTATCGAGGTCGTATATTTTTTGCCGTAGGTCTTGTGATTATCTGTCTATTGGTATTAGCCAGCCGATACGCTTATCTGCAAATTTTTCATTACGATGAATTCTCGACTGCATCGGATAAAAACCGTATTCGTTTACAACCGCTCCCCCCTGCTCGTGGTTATATTTATGACCGTAATGGGGTTTTACTTGCTGATAATTACCCGGTTTTTACCGCAACATTAAGTAAGGCAGACGTTGAAGATCCTGATGCAGTTATTGAACAACTACAACCAATATTAGAGCTTACTCAAGAAGATGTAGACCGCTTTAAAAGTCGTATTAAAACGGCGCGTAAAACTGAACGTGTAGCAATTAAGCTGAACTTAACCGAGACAAATATTGCTAAGTTTAGTGAAGTTAAATACAAATTCCCTGGGGTGAGAATTGAAACTCAAATGACCCGTTACTATCCGCATGGTGAATTGTTTGCTCACGTGATCGGATATGTTGGCCGTATTAACGATAAAGAATTAAAAAGTATTGATAAAGATTTATACGCTGGAACAAACCTGATTGGTAAAATTGGCGTAGAGAAAAGCTATGAAGATTTACTTCATGGAACACCGGGTTATGAATCTGTAGAAGCCGATGCACATAGTAATGTATTGCGTCATTTGGGACGTAAAGACCCAACTCGTGGTAATGACCTCTATTTATCATTAGATTATGGTTTACAAGTTGTAGCATCACAGCAACTTGCTGGTCGTCGTGGTGCAATTGTTGCGATAGACCCACGTACTGGTGAAATTCTTGCATTGGTTTCAAGCCCAAGCTTTAACCCAAACTTATTTGTAACGGGTATTAATCATAAAGATTATAGCTCTCTACGTGATAACATCGACCAACCTCTTTATAACCGTGCTGTTCAAGGGGCCTACCCTCCTGGTTCGACCATTAAACCAATGGAAGCGATGGGTGGTTTACATTATGGTATTGTCGACTGGTCTACTGCTATTTCTGACCCAGGTTATTTCCATTTACCTGGCGACTCTCACAAATTCCGTGACTGGAAAAAAACTGGTCATGGCATCGTGAACATGCACAAAGCCATTATCATGTCTTGCGATACCTATTTTTATATTTTGGCAAATCAAATGGGCATCGACCAGATGAACCAATGGATGCGCCAATTTGGCTTTGGTCAAAAAACAGGTGTCGACTTACCAAGTGAAAGTGAAGGTTTATACCCAAGTCCTGAATGGAAAATGCGTACACGCAAAACCAAATGGATGAAAGGTGAAACTATTTCCGTGAGTATTGGTCAAGGTGCATTTACTGCAACCCCATTACAACTTGCAATGGCAACTGCTATTACAGCAAATCACGGCTCACATGTAGTTCCACATGTTCTACGTGCATCGCATGGTGCAAAACCTTTTACAGTTCGTAATGCACCTGATGGAAAAATTAATTTCAACGGTACAGATGAAGACTGGGTAAAAATGCGAGAAGCCATGATTGATGTAATTCAATCAGGTACTGGACGTGGTATCCGTACATCGCTCTATCAAATTGCCGGAAAAACAGGTACTGCACAGGTTAAGAGTATTGCGCAAGGTAAACGTTATAACGAAGCTGCGCTTAGTGAACGCCAACTTGACCATGGTCTTTTTGTTGGGTTTGCACCTGCTGATAAACCTGAAATCGCAATCGCAGTCATTTGGGAAAATGGTCGTCATGGTGGTTCAGCAGCTCAACTTGCTAAGCCGATATTTGATTACTGGTTATTAACCCGCAATAAAAATCCAATTCGTCCAGCCAACCATCAAGTTAATGGCGGCCTTATGACAGCAGGAATTAAACCGGGCGAGCTTCCAAGTGGCGGCGAAACTGCTAGCTCTACTCCAGCAGCTGCTACGACTACCGCAGCAGCAACATCTGCTCCACAAGCTGCTCCTGCTCGCCCTGCTACAAATGAGATCGATGAATAATGAAAAATCAATTACGTATTATTGGGGGCGAATGGAAAAGACGAGTTTTACCATTTGCCAGTATTGAGGGTTTAAGGCCCACCCCAGATCGTGTTCGTGAAACATTATTTAACTGGCTCATGTGGGACATTCAAAATGCTCAGGTTCTCGATATTTGTACAGGTTCTGGTGCGTTAGGCTTTGAAGCACTTTCACGCGGTGCCGCATCTGTTTACATGATTGAGCCAGATAAGACTCAAGCACGATTTTTAAAAGATAATATTCAACTGCTAAAAGCTCAAAATTGTTATTTAGTGAATGCAACTGCTCAGCAAGCGTTGCCGCGCTTAAAAGAACAGTTTGATGTAGTTTTTTTAGATCCGCCTTATAGTCTTGATCTATGGCAAGAGCTCGCTCATTTGGCAGATTTGCATATTAAAAAGAATGGATACATTTATGTTGAAGCTGACCGAGATTTATCTCAGCTTCACCTTCCGGCAACATGGCAACAAGTTAAAAACACTAAAGCTGGCACAGTCCACGCTGGGCTTTACCAAAAAGTCGGCGAATAAAAAAGGTAGCTTAAAGCTACCTTTTTCTGCAAGTTTTTAATTAACTTAAACCAATGACTGCAACAATTGCTGCGCAAGTCCCCACAATCTTTTTGCCATAAGGTACATATCGCGTAAACACGGCACCTAGTGCTAAGCCACCGCAATAGATAAGTGCCATAGCAGCAACCATACCTGTTACTAATGCAACAATATGCCCCGCATGTGCGAGTTCAACACCATGCGCTATACCATGAAAGCTTGCGAGTAATGCAGCAGCAATTGGTAGAACTTTATTTGATTTTATCCATAGAGCAATTGCTGTAATAACTAAAGAAGCAATAATGCCGTATTCAGCTATATTAACTGGTACCAAACCTTGAGCACCTATTAAAAAGCCTATAATTAAAGTAATACTTAAGGCAATGACTCCAGCAATTTTCCACTGTTTAGTTGCCGACCATAGCAAGACACCAAAGCCTAAAGCCATTACTAAATGATCCAGCCCTGTAAACGGATGAATAAAGCCTGCCATAAACCCTGAATGCGCATGATCATGTCCTGGATGCGCCATAGCTAATGCTGGCAACATGCTAAGGAGCCCAATGCCCCATTTCTTAATGAAGTTCATAGTTACTCCTTAAGCCTTAAACAGCCCTTGCTTCTCAATAAATTGAATAATTTCTTCAAGCCCATCTTGTGTTTTCATGTTTGAAAATAAAAATGGCTTTTCACCACGCATGCGTTTGGCATCTTGATCCATGACATCAAGGTTTGCGCCAACCATAGGTGCAAGGTCAGTTTTATTAATAATCAGTAAATCTGACTTAGTAATACCCGGTCCACCTTTGCGTGGAATCTTTTCACCACCTGCAACATCAATAACATACAAAGTTAAATCAGAAAGTTCTGGGCTAAATGTTGCCGCTAAATTATCACCACCACTTTCAATAATAATCAGCTCTAAGCCATCAAATTTTTCGCATAGATCATCAATCGCAGCTAAGTTAATTGAGGCATCTTCACGAATGGCTGTATGAGGGCAACCACCTGTTTCCACACCCACAATACGGTCTGGCGACATCGCTTCATTACGGGTTAAAAAGTTTGAGTCTTCTTTGGTATAAATATCATTTGTCACTACAGCCATATTGTATTTATCACGCAAGGCACGGCATAAGTTAAGCGTAAGTGCTGTTTTACCTGAACCCACCGGTCCACCAATTCCGACTCGTAATGGACTACGTTCTGTCATGATTTTTATCCTTTTATTTCCTAATTTTAAGATCTGAATAAACGTGAATATTGAGTTTCGTGTTTCATGCTCAGCATGGCATAGCGGGGTAAAGCACTACTCAATTGCTCATCTTTAAGTTTTAAAGCCTTCTCTACAGCGTGTGGTACTAGACCATGCAAATGCCACAAAATTCTTTGTCCTGCCATTTGGCCCAATGGGACGGTTTTTACGGCTGCTAAAACCTGATTTTCCAAAACGGTAAAGGTATATGCCGTAAGCACATCCTCTTCTTTAAGTTCTAAACGACCACAGAGCTGCGCATAGACAGGCACAAAACCAAACTGCTTTTTAACCTCAACCGTTTTTTTTAAAACATCTTTAATCCATGCATTTAAAGAAAATGCGAGTTGCTGAGATTCAGCGAGTAACTCTTTACTTTCTCTGCTTGCCTTATACAAATACGCCCAAATCAAGAACTCGTCTGGCTCATCATAATGTTGCATAAGACGCTTAAGTACAGGTAACTCAAAACGTACCAGCAACATTTCAAGCACTTCTTCGAAATAAGCAATTGCTGAGGTTTCATCATGTATTAGGCCAATATCAATGGCGGTTTCTACACCTTGTGAATAACAATACGCTCCAACTGGCAATGCCGTTGAAGACAGTGTCAGCAGTTGCAGTAATTGCGCTGCGTTATGAATGGACATGATGCAAAGCTTTGATTGGGCTTAAACGATGGTCATGACTATGCTGAGCATAGGCACCGCTTTCGGGTTCAAAAGGATGATCTGTTTCTGTTACTGTAAGCCCCAAACCTTCTACCATTTCAGCAAGTACATGATCAGGCTCAAAATATAAAGCTGTTGGTGTCAGCATTAATGGCACATGTCGGTTACCTAAATGATAGGCAGCTTTAAGTAAATCAAAATCGGTTTGAGCAGTAACTCGTATTAACCGTTCAGGCTTGGCATCAACACGTAATACATCCCCCTCTTGCGTTGCAATATATGAACCACTACGCAAAATGCCGGTACGCGGTAAATCAGCACCAATATCGATGCCACTCGCTAAAGCCGCTCGAAAACGTGATTTTTGACGGGTATCAAACGTTAGCTCAACCGTTTCAAATGCCTGATCAGGAGAAATATCTTCAAGACGTTGGGTATAAATTTTCATTTAGCTTTTCTCTCCTTATTTATTTCTTTCATATCTAGAGTAATGAGACATATCATCTCTATAAAATTCATCAAAATAAGAAATAACGCTGTGCCATGGGTAACACTTCAGCAGGTTCACATGTTAATAGTTCACCATCTGCCCTCACCTCGTAAGTTTCGGGATGCACATGCATAACTGGACAATATGTATTGTGTTTCATATCGGCTTTGGTAATTGCACGCGTGTTCTTACACGGACTAATTAACTTTTTGAGGTTTAATTTTTCAGCAACTTTTTCATCTATTGCTGCTTGAGATAAAAAGGTAATACAGGTGTTATGCACACCACGCGGATAAGCCCCAAACATTGGACGATAATGCACGGGTTGAGGTGTCGGAATAGAGGCATTGATGTCACCCATCGGTGCCGCCGCGATCATGCCACCTTTAATAATCATGGAAGGTTTTACACCAAAAAAGGCAGGTTTCCATAACACTAAATCAGCAAGTTTTCCGACTTCGATTGAACCAATTTCATGACTTAAACCATGGGTAATTGCTGGGTTAATCGTATATTTGGCAATGTAGCGTTTAACCCGATTGTTATCATGAAACTCGTTATCACCGTCTAAAGGGCCACGTTGAATTTTCATTTTGTGGGCAGTTTGCCAAGTTCGTAAAATGACTTCACCGACACGACCCATTGCCTGAGAGTCAGAAGACATCATGGCAATTGCACCTAGGTCTTGCAGAATATCTTCGGCAGCAATGGTTTCACGGCGAATACGACTTTCTGCAAAAGCAATATCTTCAGCAATTGCAGGGTCTAAATGATGACAAACCATGAGCATATCCAAATGCTCATCAATGGTATTAATGGTATAAGGTCGAGTTGGATTCGTTGAAGACGGCAACACGTTACTTTGTCCAATTGCTTTTAAAATATCTGGAGCATGTCCACCACCCGCACCTTCGGTATGGTAAGTATGAATGGTACGGTCTTTAAATGCAGCCAGCGTTTCTTCTAAAAAACCACCTTCATTTAAAGTATCCGTATGAATTGCGACCTGAACATCGAACTCATCTGCCACACTTAAACAGTTATCAATGGCTGCTGGTGTTGAGCCCCAGTCTTCATGTAATTTTAATCCAATTACCCCAGCTTTAATTTGCTCTCGAATTGGGTCTGGCAAACTCAAATTACCTTTGCCCAATAGGCCAATATTCATAGGCAAATCATCAATCGCCTGCAACATGGTCGCAATATGCCAAGGCCCTGGAGTTACTGTGGTTGCCGAAGTACCTGCCGCAGGTCCTGTACCGCCGCCAACCATTGTTGTTGTACCCGACATGAGTGCAGTTTCAACTTGTTGAGGACAAATCCAGTGAATATGGGTATCAATACCGCCTGCTGTTAAAATTTGCCCTTCACCCGCAATCACTTCTGTTGCAGCCCCTAAAGGGATGGTAATGTCAGGTTGAATATCGGGGTTGCCGGCTTTTCCTATTTTCCAGATTCGGCCATTTTTTAAGCCAACATCAGCTTTTACAATTCCCCACCAATCTACAATTAAAGCATTGGTAATGACCGTGTCAGCAACTTCATCGGCTAAAAGCTGTGATTGCCCCATCCCGTCACGAATAACTTTGCCACCACCAAATTTAACTTCTTCACCATAGGTCGTTAAATCTTGTTCGACCTCAATAAAAAGCTCTGTATCAGCTAGGCGAATACGATCTCCAACCGTTGGACCAAACATTTCAGCATATGCACGACGTGACATTTTCATAATTTTTTACTCATATCTTTCATTATGGTTGTTATGTTTAATCCAACTTACCCATGACTCGGCCTGCAAAACCATATACTTCTCGCTTACCAGCTAAAGCAACAAGTTCCACTTCTCGGCTTTGCCCTGGTTCAAAACGTATTGCGGTACCCGCTGCAATATTTAAGCGAAAACCCTTTGCTGCTTCACGGTCGAACTGTAGTGCATCATTGGCTTCATAAAAATGAAAATGCGAACCCACCTGAATAGGTCTATCTCCAAGATTAGCCACTACAACTTTTAAAGTTTCTCGTCCGACATTCAGTTCAATGTCAGTCTCTGGAGTAATGATTTCGCCGGGGATCATAAGCGGTCCTTTTATACAATTGGCTGATGAACAGTAACTAATTTCGAACCATCAGGAAAAGTTGCTTCGACCTGAACCTCAGCAATCATTTCCGCTACACCATCCATGACATCTTCACGCTTTAATAAGGTGGTACCGTAATGCATCAAATCACTGACCGTCATTCCATCTCGTGCACCTTCAAGTAAGGCTGCGGAAATAAATGCAACTGCTTCTGGATAATTCAGCTTTAAACCTCGCGCTTTACGACGCTCAGCCACCAAGCCTGCAGTAAAAATGAGTAACTTGTCTTTTTCTGTTGGATTGAGTTCCATATCTCTTTCCTAATAGCATCTAGTTTTCTTTAAGCAAAATGCGTGCTCAAAAGCAGCATACTTGTTTTAATCGTTTTTAAAATACGCAATTTAACGTAAATTAGGTTTTCCAAATTCTTGGAAATTCTTCATCTAAATCAAACCAATAACGTCTCAATCTTGCTCTTATAGCGGCAAAAGCATCATGACAATGCCGTACATCATTTCCTAAAAAACGCGCACACAGTACATCTTCTAGTAACGTCAAAGTCACAGGCACATCCATACGCATAATGAGTTCACGGATGAGTTCAACATGTTGTTCTAAATGAAATGAAGAACGGAATTTCTCAGGAGGTACAGCCCAGAAACTTGCCATCACGGCCTGATTATTCATACCTAAACATGAACTTAACCAGCGATCTCCACCTTCAAAATACAAAGTATCGGCAACTAATAATTTATTTTCACGCCATAACTTAAACTGATTGTGATAACTTCCCTGAACGAAATTTTCAGCCCGAGCCTGTCGACCCAACACCAGCATATCCCATCCAATAAAACTAGCTGTTTGTTCAAGGTGAATATGTGTTTCCGAGTGTGCTACAGCACCATCGAACAACATCGTTTCTTGTGGCATCCACTCTAAAATAGAGTCATTTTTTACAGTCAAATAAATATGCTGAAAAGCTTGTTTGCCGTTGGTTCTATACCATTTCCCAGCTCCAGGCGTGGTAATCACCGCATGTGCCTGCTCTGCTGTTTCAATTTGGAAAGTAAGATGATCACCTCCTGCAATACCTGCTGGTGGATGAACAATAATAGCGTGGCAAACTCCTGTCTTTTCTGGCCAAAGCATTTTTTGCACCCGAACAGGGCCATAATGTTTTCGATGACCCATTATGGTGCGATAATTTTTAAAACAGAAACCGAGCTCTAATTGGGCATACCAAAATGGTGCTGAAGAACTCTGAGAAAATTGTTGAAACCGATTCATTTTGGCTCATTTTTAATAATGGCTTTTTTAATAAGCAAAATATGCACCAAATACAAAAAGAGGTCATTACAAACTTAGAAACAATTTTTTTATTTTAATGAGTTAAAAAACAAGCAATGTCTAACATAAAACCACAGTAAAGCATGGAATTATTTATACAATAGCGCCCATCCTCGCTCTTATAAATTTTTTCCATGAAAATCTTTTTCGTGTTAGTACCTTTTGTATTTTTAACTGGGTGTATTTTTGGCCAATCTAGTGAAGTCAAACGCGCAGAAAAACTATTAAATAATTTTCAATGTAAAAATGTTGAAACAAGTGAAATGCCTACAAGCTCTATCAACTCTTATTACCAACAAACTTTAGCGGTGAGTAAAGATAAAGCCACCTCTTATGTAGAAAGCTATAAAGAAGGTGAAGAATTATTCGCTATGCCTTTAGATGAAGTGGTAAAGAAGCAGTATGAACTTTATAAAGCAGCATGCGACTCTCTAGGTGGAGTTTCTGCACAGCCATAATTTAAAAAAGGTATCCATTAAATCATTCAAATGGATACCTCTACCCCACCAACTTAATTTTAAAAATTACTATTTCAAAGCGTCCAATAAGTATTCACTTTACCTTTTGATAAAATTAAGCAACATAGTAACGCTTTTATTTTCTTTTATTTTTTCCTAGGCTTTAACTACTTTTTATTTTTATTTTGAGGTTTTGGTCATTATGAAAAAATCATTATTAGCAATTGCACTTATGAGTACTCTTCTTGTCGCATGTAATAAACACGAAAATAAAACAGAGACAACTTCTGATGCATCTACCCCTGTGCAAACTACTGAAGCAAGTAATGCTGTTGCCGTAGATACTGAGCATACAGCAGAGAACTCACTAGATTGGAACGGCAAATATAAAGGAACACTTCCATGTGCAGACTGTGAAGGCATTAAAACCGAATTAAAATTAAAAGATGATAAAACTTATGAGTTGACTGAAACTTATTTAGGTAAAGGCGATACAAACCCATTTGAAACCCATGGTAAGTTTGTTTTCGATAAAGACAATACTTCTGTTATTACCTTAGATGATAAAGCTCAAAACCGTAAATTCTTTATTGGTGAAAATACAGCGACTGCTTTAGACATGGATGGTAAAAAAGTTGAAGGTTCTTTGGCTGAACATTATGTGTTGAAAAAAGAAGATTAATGAGTTTTTCAATATAAACAAAAAAACCGCTCATTTGAGCGGTTTTTTTATGAAGTCAATTCTTAGTGAGCTGAGAATTGGTTCATTGTGTTTTTAGAATCGTCACCAGCTTTAAGTGCGTTCTCACCAGCGAAGATTTCTTTGTGGTCATCACCAATATCTGAACCAGCCATTGCTTGGTGTTTCACACATGCGATACCGCCACGGATTTCTTTACGTTGTACGCCAGCAACATAAGCTAACATACCTTGGTCACCGAAGTAACCTTGTGCTAATTCATGAGTAGAAAGAGCAGCAGTGTGGTATGTAGGAAGTGTGATCAAGTGATGGAACACACCAGCTTCACGCGCAGCGTCTGCTTGGAAAGTACGGATTTTTTCATCAGCATCAGCAGCTAATTCAGTGTTGTCGTACTCAGCGCTCATTAATTTAGCACGGTCGTAAGCAGACACATCTTTACCTTCAGCAACCCAACGGTCATACGCTTGTTGACGGAAGTTTAAAGTCCAGTTGAATGATGGGCTGTTGTTGTAAACAAGCTTCGCATTTGGAACAACTTCTTTAACACGGTTAACCATGTGTGCAATTTCTTTTACGTTTGGAGTCGGAGTTTCGATCCAAAGTAAGTCAGCACCATTTTGAAGGCTAGTGATACAGTCAAGTACAACCCGGTCAATCTGAGTGCCTTCACGGAATTGATATAAACCAGAAGCTAAACGAGTTGGG
This sequence comes from Acinetobacter sp. ABJ_C5_2, assembly GCF_044538485.1. NCBI lineage: Bacteria > Pseudomonadati > Pseudomonadota > Gammaproteobacteria > Moraxellales > Moraxellaceae > Acinetobacter > Acinetobacter sp. ABJ_C5_2. The sequence goes on from NZ_JBIUCS010000033.1 coordinate 30,480, forward strand.
CGGTGTAACTTGCCGTCACGTTTAATTAAGATTTCATCATCAGTTGCTTCAGAGATATCAATTTCTTGAGTGTCTAAGTAGCTAATATATTTAGATGCGATGTCGCCTGGTTCTTTAACTACTGGGATGCTTTGAGTAAGGTCAGCACCTTCAGAGTCAGTACGAGCAACGATAACACCTTCTTCTACACCTAATTCTAAGAATGCATAACGAAGAGCATGGATCTTAGCGATGAAGTCAGCATGTGGAACAGTTACTTTACCAGCTTGGTGACCACATTGTTTTGCATCAGATACTTGGTTTTCGATTTGAAGCGCACAAGCACCAGCTTCAATCATTTTCTTAGCAAGTAAGTAAGTTGCTTCTTCGTTACCGAAACCAGCATCGATGTCCGCAATAATTGGCACAACGTGAGTTTCGAAGTTGTCGATTTGAGCTGTGATTTCAGCTACTTTCGCAGAGTCACCTGCTTCTTTTGCTTTGTTTAAAGCACGGAATAAGTCATTTAATTCTTTTGCATCAGCTTGACGTAAGAAAGTGTAGATTTCTTCGATCAAAGCAGGTACTGAAGTTTTTTCGTGCATAGATTGGTCAGGAAGTGGACCGAATTCTGAACGAAGTGCAGCAACCATCCAACCAGAAAGGTAGATATAACGTTTGCTAGTAGTACCGAAGTATTTTTTGTTAGCAATCATTTTTTGTTGAGCGATGAAACCATGCCAGCAACCTAATGATTGAGTATATTTGCTTGAATCAGCATCGTATTCAGCCATATCACGACGCATAATCGCAGCTGTATACTTAGCAATATCTAAACCAGTTTTGAAACGGTTTTGAAGTTGCATACGAGCAGCATCTTCTGGGCTAATGTCTGCCCAAGTGTTGCCGAATTTTGATTTTAATTCACGTACTGCATCAATCGCTGTTTGATATGTAGTCATGATATTGTCCTGTATTCATTTTAGGATTTCATCGATCGAAGCCTAGAGTCATGTTACTTAAATTTCTTATGACACCAGCTGCTTCTTCATGTACACAGCTTAGACTTAGCCAATCAATTAATCCAATATCCTTGGTTAATCTTCAGTATTTATTTAAAAAATATACCAATAAATCGATATTATAAGTAAAACTAAAAAACATAACACTTTGTTTATAAAAACAAAATAATCCTAAAGGAGTATAGTATTTTGATCAAAAAACTCTCCAAGTTTTATTTTTATACAATTTTTGAGATTTTTCCATTCATTTTTAGTATTAAAAGTCAATTGTAAATTAGGCGACTTTTGCCAATGGAAAAAGTCAATCAACATGCTAGAACAATACTAAATATTAATTAAAAATATTTCTTCCATAACTACAAATATAAAAACATATCAACGATAACAAAATCGAGCATTTGAGGTGCTTTTCAGGCATACTTAATTTCAACAAAAAATGTCGTTTTTCTCATCATTTTTTCACACAATGTTCTTTAAATATGGCATAATTTGAAACAATTTTAGGGTTTTATTTTCGGTATTTTTTTTATGAATCTGGAGCGGGTAGATCTTAATCTATTAATATATCTTGATGTTCTTCTTCGTGAAAAAAATGTTACTCGCGCAGCCGAACAGCTTGGTGTTACTCAGCCTGCCATGAGTAATATTTTACGCCGTTTGCGTAATTTATTTAATGACCCTCTCCTGATCCGTTCATCTGAAGGGATGACACCGACAGAACGTGCACTTGAATTACAACCACGTATTCGTGATGCCCTTTCTGATCTTTCCATGATTTTGGAACCGCGTACCGAATTCCGCCCTTATACCAGTAATCGCGTTTTCCGTATTATGACTTCTGACTATGCAGAAGCGACCCTAGTCCCGCGTCTTGTTAAAGCCCTACGTTCTGAAGCACCTAACGTTGTACTCGATTTTCTTACACCAAGTGATGTGTCATATAGAGACATGGAACAAGGTAAAGTTGATTTAGCTATTAACCGCTTCAATGAAATACCACAAAGTTTCCACCAAGTTTTAGTTTGGCGTGATAGCTTTAGCTGTATTTTAAATGACAAACACCCTGCTGTTACTCATTTAAATTTAAAAAGCTATTTAGATGCTCAACATATTTGGGTATCTAAAACTGGTATGGGTGTTGGTTTTGGGGTAAACCCAGATAAACAAGGTGGCCTAGGCTGGATTGATCAAGCATTAGAACGTATTGGTCAACGTCGTAAAATTTCTGTATTTACGCGTCACTATCAAATGCCAGCATTGCTTGCTCAAAACGTTGACTTGATTGCAACACTTCCAACTCGAATGGCGCGCTTGCAAGCACAAAATCCAAAATTAGTCATTAAAGATCCACCGTTTTATATTCCTGAGTTCGAACTTAAAATGGCATGGTGTCCTCTATTACACCATCATCCAGCTCATCGCTGGTTACGCCAACTTATCCTATTCGTTGCTCGCCAAATGATCGAAGAGGAAAATCGTGAGTTTCTAACCAATAATTCACAATTTTCCCACTATTAAATAAATTTTAATTTAATTGTCTCTTTCCAACATTATCTTAAGCGCTGAGCAATCAATCTGATTACCTCAGCGCTTTTTTGTGTTAAAACATAGTCATAATAATGATGATCCTCGGGTGATTTGTGAGTCTCTTTCAAAATATCATTATCATCGTACTGCTCATCATCGCAGCAGGCTTTTTATCTTTAACTGAAATTGCTCTAGCTGGTGCCAGAAAAGTAAAGTTAAAAATTTTGGCCGAAGCTGGCGAAGAACGTGCTCAACAGGTACTTGATTTACAAGAACAATCTGCAGACTTTTTTGCAGCATCCCAAATTGGTCTAAATGCTGTCGCAATCTTAGGCGGTATTTTGGGTGAAGCTGCATTTCGTCCTTTCTTTGTCAACTTAGTTGACCGCTTTTACCAAGGTCCTTGGACACAAACAATTGGTTTTGCCCTATCTTTCACCTTGGTAACTTCTTTATTTATTTTATTTGCCGATCTCATGCCAAAACGTTTGGCTATGATTGCACCTGAAAAAATCGCAATTAGTGTCATTAACCCTATTCAGATTTTTATTAAAATCTGTAAGCCTTTAGCTTGGGGAATCAACGCAATTGCAAACTTGTTATTCCGCTTATTTAAAGTAAATACAACACGTGAAGACAATATAACTTTTGATGATATTTCAGCAGTTATGGATGCTGGTGCCCAAGCAGGCGTACTTCAGAAACAAGAACATCACTTTATTGAAAATGTATTTGAACTTGAAGAACGCACAGTGCCATCAAGTATGACCACGCGTGAAAATGTTGTTTACTTTACTTTAAATGAACACGAAGACAGCATTCGACAAAAACTGGCAGAATATCCTTATTCTAAATTTTTGGTGTGTAATGAAAATATTGATCAGGTCATTGGTTATGTAGATGCAAAAGACTTTCTGGTTCGTATTTTAAATAATCAATCACCTACACAGTTAAATGAGTCTACTATTCGTAACGTTCTGATGATACCAGATACATTAACACTCTCAGAATTGCTCGATCGCTTCCGTTCAACAAAAGAAAAGTTTGCCGTTGTAATTAATGAATATGCGCTTGTGGTTGGTGTAATTACACTAAGTGATATCATGATTACCGTTATGGGTGACTGGGTTACCCCTATTGAAGAAGAACAGCAAATTATTAAACGCGATAATAACTCTTGGTTGATCGATGGTAGTACACCTATTGAAGATCTTAAGCATGCGCTTGAAATTGATGAAATGCCTGATGAAGAAAACTATGAGACGCTCGCAGGTTTTATGATGTACCGTTTACGCAAAATTCCTCGTCCAGCAGATTTTGTAGAATTCGGTGGTTATAAATTTGAAGTCGTCGATGTAGACCATTTTAAAATTGATCAGTTATTAGTAACCCGCGTATTAGAAAAATCTGATTTACAACCTCCATCAGATGAAAATTGATTTATTTTGGTGCAAAATATCCTGCTAATCAAAGCAGGATATTTTTTAATACAATATATATCTTTTAAACTAACAGTTATTTTAAATATATTTATATTAAAAGTTTAATTTATTATCTTAATCATATTTTCAAATATATAAATTAACTCATTCATTAAAATAAAATTTTTAATTTAATAGAAATAAAAAATTGCATATAAAAGAATTTACAGCTTCCTGTTTCTTGTGTAACGTAAGCATTACAAGCATTGTAAATGGG
>NZ_JBIUCS010000034.1:0-32423 GCF_044538485.1 Acinetobacter sp. ABJ_C5_2
TTAATTAATATTTTGTTCGTGCTTTTTTCTGTAATATATTTTTCCATGATAACCATGAGATTTGGTGATTTATATCCCTATCAGATCAATCCAATATTCGAGGTATTTTAAATGTGTTCAAAAGGTGGAGTGAGTGTTGCAATTCCTATCTATAATGCTGAAAATTTTTTATCTGATGCTATACAATCTGTAATTAATCAAAGCTTTAAAGAATGGGAGCTTATTTTAGTTGATGATGGTTCTACTGATAGGTCTCTTAAAATTGCAAAAGAATTTGAAAAAAAAGATAGTCGTATAAAAGTGATATCAGATGGTTTGAATTTAAAGTTACCAACTAGACTCAATCAGATTATTTCTTTATCTAAATATGAATTTATTGCTCGCATGGATGCTGATGATATTATGCATCCGGATAGATTAAAAATTCAATATGATTTTTTAATAAATAATGATTTTGATCTAGTTTCTTCATCATTATATTCAATTGATATAAAGAATAATATAATTGGAAAGAGAATAATAGAATCTCCAGTAACAATACAATCTTTATTGAATGGTAACAATCAGATAGTACATCCAACGCTTCTTGCTAAAAAGAGTTGGTATCTTAGAAATAGGTATGATCAAAAGTCAGAGCGTGCTGAAGACTACGAGTTATGGCTTCGTTCAATTTTGAACCGGGATTTGAAAATTAAAGTATTACCTGAGCCATTATTATATTATCGTGAAGTTGGAAATCTTACGAAAGAAAAACTTTTATTATCTTATAAAACTACAAATTATATATATAAAAAGTTTAAGGAAAATATGAGTTTTACTTATTACTTAAAGGCTAACTTGAACATTTTTTTAAAAAAAAATGTGGTTAATCTTTTATTTTTTTTGGGGAAGGAAAATTATTTAGTTAAGCGACGAAACGATAATTTTATTTCTCCGGAAGAGCTTGAATATGTGAGGAAAAATTTAGCTTTGGCAGTGAAACCTAATGAATAGTAAAACGATTGTACTTATAGGAACTACGGGATCTAGTTTTTATGGTTTCCGTGCTGATCTAATAAAAACTTTAGTGGCCGATGGGCATCAGGTATATGCTTTTACTTCTGAATATACAGAAAGCTGTCTTGAAAAAATTAAGACATTAGGAGCTAAACCTATTACTTATCGGTTAAGTCGTGGGGGCTTGAACCCTTTTGCCGATATTGCATCTACATATCAGCTTATTCGTAAAATAAAAGTAATTAAGCCAGACATTGTTTTTTCATATTTTGCTAAACCTGTGATTTATGGAACATTGGCTGCAAGCTTTGCAAAGATACCTCGTATTATTGGCATGCTTGAAGGACTGGGTTACACATTTACAGAACAACCAGAAGGCCAAAGCAGCAAGACGAAACTTGTTCGTAATATTCAGGTTTTATTATATCGTTTAGCTTTCCCAAGATTGGATGATATGATTTTTTTAAATCCTGATGATGAAAAAGATCTTATTCATACATATACTCTACCAGTCAAAAATGTACATATTCTTGGTGGTATCGGTTTAGACCTGAAAGACTATAGTTATAGTCTGGCTCAAGCAAATCCAGTAACTTTTTTATTTATTGGACGATTACTGAAAGAAAAGGGTATATTTGAATTCATTGATGCAATTAAAATCGTAAAACTTAAATATCCTAACACAAAGTTTACAATACTAGGTGGCTTAGACGCCCAGAATATGGGAGCATTGTCGAAGTCTCAGTTAGATGAACTGATCGCAGAAGGTTTATTTGAATATCCTGGTCATGTTTCTAATGTAAAAGACTGGATTGCTAACTCGAGTGTATTTGTACTTCCATCTTATAGAGAAGGTGTACCACGAAGTACACAAGAAGCTATGGCTATGGGACGACCTGTTATTACAACAGATGTGCCAGGTTGTCGTGAAACTGTTGAGGATGGTGGAAATGGTTTTCTAGTCCCTAAATGGGATCCAGAAGCTTTAGCAGATAAAATGTGTTACTTTATAGAAAATCCCGAGCAAGTGAATATAATGGGTTTGAAGAGTTATGAAATAGCACAAGAAAAATTTGATGCTAAAAAAGTAAATACCAAACTTATAGATATCATGGGTTTAAAAGATCTAAATGAAAAGACTAGTTGATATTTTTATTGCTTCTGTAGCATTGATTTTGCTTTCACCTATTTTTTTATTGGTTGCTTATAAAGTGCGTAAAAATTTAGGTTCGCCTATCTTTTTCTATCAAGAGCGGCCAGGAAAGAACGGCAAACTTTTTAAAATGATCAAATTCCGTTCAATGAAGGATGCTTTTGATGCGCAGGGAAATCCATTGCCAGATGAGGCTCGTATTACCCCATTTGGGCAGAAGTTGCGCTCTACTAGTTTAGATGAAATGCCCCAGCTTATTAACGTGTTAAAAGGCGATATGAGCGTGGTGGGGCCTCGTCCAATGTTAAAAGACTTTGTTGCTTTATATTCTCCAGAACAAGCACGTCGTTTAGAAGTTCGCCCGGGAATGACAGGTTTAGCTCAAGTAAGCGGACGTAATGAACTGGATTATGAAGAACGTTTTAAATGTGATGTTTGGTATGTGGACAATCACAGTGTTTGGGTTGACTTTAAAATTATGTTTAAAACCGTCAAAGTGATGTTAAGACGTGAAGGTATTAATGCACCTGGTCATGTAGGACCATCTTTATTTAAAGGTAATGATGTCCAAGAAAATGTCGATTCATCTGTAAAGTAAATTTTATATCTTGAAATATTTCTTATGATCAAAAAAGCAGTTCTACCAGTGGCCGGTTTAGGTACACGTTTTTTACCCGCAAGTAAGTCTATTCCGAAAGAAATGGTTACTGTTGTTGATCGTCCTGCTATTGAGTATGTGGTGCGTGAAGCGGTTGAAGCAGGAATTGAACAAATTATTTTGGTGACCCATTCTTCTAAGTCTTCTATCGAAAATTATTTTGATCGAAACTTTGAGTTAGAGACAATTTTAGAACAAAAGAAAAAAGTAGACTTACTTGCAGAGATTATCAATATTGTTCCAGCTCATGTGAGCGTTGTGAGTGTAAGACAACCTCAACCTCTAGGCTTAGGGCATGCTGTTTTATGTGCGAAAAGTGTAGTAGGACAAGATGATTTTGCTGTGCTATTACCAGATGTATTGGTGAAAGATAGTTCGGGGCAGAATGATTTATCGCGTATGATTTCTCGTTATGATGAAAGTAACGCGGCACAGATAATGGTAGAAGCTGTGCCTGATCACTTGGTAGATCAATATGGTATTGTTGATGTTGCACAAAGTCCAAATGAAGGCGAAAGCATTGCTATGCAAGGTATTGTTGAAAAACCTGCTGTAGGTTCTGCACCGTCTAATTTATCTGTTGTTGGTCGCTACGTTTTACCTGCAAGAATTATGCAACTACTCGAAAACACACCGAAAGGTGCGGGTAATGAAATTCAATTAACAGATGCAATTGCGATGCTACAACAATCTGATGTAGTTGAAGCCTATCGTATGCAGGGACAAACCTTTGACTGTGGTAGTAAACTTGGTTATTTAAAAGCTGTTCTACACTATGGTGTTGAACATCCTAAATTAGGAAATGATTTTAAACAGTTGATTCAAGAACTTAAATTATAAAATTTTGTAGCTCAACTTAAGTATTTGTAAAAAATAATGAATATGTGAGCTGTTCAATATATTCTCTTCCCAGTACGAGAAGAGAATTCTATGGAATATTAAAATCAGGTGTACAATGAAAATCGCGGTATTTGGAACCACTTTGCACGCTGGTGTAATGGCAGCGTTACTAGCTGAATATGGTAATCAGATCTATTGGTGTACAAGTGTCACCTGTGAAGAAAATATATCTGTACTTTCATATCAAGATCAAGAAGTTAATCATTATTTAAATAAACAAAGAAAGGCAGGTTTTTTAACAGAAAGTCCTTTTTCTCAAATTCCTTTAGATATTGAAGTTTATTTATTTTGTTTTAGTCCAACACAAATAGAACTTGCCTTAAAAACAGTTGAGAAGTTAAGTGAACGTCCAATTGTTCATCCAAGGTTAATGGTTAATGGCTCAACTTTTGGTTTACATGGTACAGAAAAATTAAAGCAACATTTACCTAAAGACGAGTGGGTCTATTTCCCTGACGTGATTCAAGAGGGTAATGCGATTAATAGTGTACTCAATGTAAAACATGTCATTGTTGGTGTTGAATCAAGCTATGCTCAAGACATAATGCAAGAGTTATTACGTCCATTTTTCCGTTTTAGTTATCAATATTTATTTATGCCGATTTTAGATGCCGAATTTACTAAGCTCAGCATTTCAGGCATGTTGGCAACTCGCATTAGCTACATGAATGATCTTGCTCTAGTTGCGGAAAAGTTAGGTATTGATATTGCCAATGTAAAGCATGGCATTGCTGCAGATACACGTATTGGCGCAGCTTATTTATCAGCAGGTGTTGGATTTGGCGGTGAAAATTTTTCACATGATATTTTAACACTCTCCAGTACGGTTTCTGAAACAGGTGCGAAAAGCCGTCTTCTAGAACAAGTATGGGCGATTAATGAACAACAAAAAGAAATTTTATTCCGTAAATTATGGAACTATTATCATTGTGACTTGAGTGGAAAAACTGTTGCGATTTGGGGAGCTTCATTTAAAGAGAACACTCCAAGCACACATAACTCACCTATTCATATCTTATTGGCTGCTTTATGGGCCCAAGGTGTAAAAGTACGGTTACATGATCCGCAAGCTCTTGATGAAATTGCAGCTTTATATGGCAGCCGAGAAGACCTGATTTTATGCGCTGATCAATATGAAGCAGCACAAGGAGCACATGCTTTATGCTTAGTCACGGCATGGAAGCAGTATTGGAGCCCTGACTTTAAACAGTTACAACAATTGATGCAGCATCCTCTTATTTTGGATGGGCGTAATATTTATGATCCAGCATATGTGAAATCTAAAGGTTTTGCTTATGAAGGAGTAGGTCGATTATGAGTAAATCTATCGAGAAGTTTCCCAAAGAGCTAGTTTCCCCTATCGCGCAGCTTCATTCTTTGGTTGAGAAAAATTCAAATTTACATATAAAAGAATTATTTGCATCAGAGCCCGATCGATTTCAGCAATATTCTGTAAAGTTCGATCAACTGGTTTTTGATTATAGTAAACACCGTGTGACTAAAAGTGTGTTAGAGCAATTGGTGGCTTTAGCAAAAACTAAACAATTGACTCACTGGATTGAACGATTATTTTCTCAAGATAAAGTCAACTGTACCGAACAGCGTGCTGCAATGCATTGGGCTTTACGTTTACCATTAGAATATTCTAAATTTCCGGAATTAACTGAAAAGGTTCATAGCCAATTGCAGCGTATGTATGCGTTGGTTGAAAAAATCCATGCTGGACAATACCGTGGCGCCACAGGTGAAGTCATTCAAGATGTCGTTAATATTGGGGTAGGGGGATCTGATTTAGGGCCTCAAATGGTGACCCATGCATTGTGTGATTTTAAAGTAAAAACAGCTAAACCACTCAATGTTCATTTCGTATCAACAATGGATGGTAGTCAGTTATCGGACTTGCTTCATCAACTGCGTCCAGAAACAACTTTATTTATTATTTCTTCGAAGTCATTTGGCACTATTGATACTCTATCCAATGCACAAACTGTTCGACAGTGGCTTGAGAAAGCGTTAGGGAAACACGAACGGGTGGTAAAAAGCCATTTTATTGGTGTTTCTACAAAAGCTAACAAAATGTCAGAGTGGGGGATTGCTCCTGAAAATCAATTATTACTTTGGGATTGGGTTGGTGGACGTTATTCTCTTTGGTCGTGTATTGGGTTACCTATTGCCTTGTCAGTTGGGGTGGAGGGTTTTCAGCAGCTTTTAGCTGGTGCTCATGCCGTTGATGAGCATTTCCAAAATACAAGTTTTGAGCAGAATATACCTGTACTTATGGCATTATTAGGTGTCTGGAATAATAATTTTTTAAACATTCAGACCCATGCTGTATTACCTTATGATGGCCGGTTAAAATATTTCGCTGCCTATTTACAGCAGCTTGAAATGGAGTCTAATGGTAAATCGGTACAACGTGGTGGACAAAAAGTTGAATTAGATACTTGTCCAATTGTATGGGGTGAAGTTGGGCCAAATGCTCAACATGCCTTTTATCAGTTACTCCATCAAGGAACTCAGGCAGTAAGTTGTGATTTTATTGCCCCTATACAACGTTACAATGCAGATCATTTTACTTATGTAGAAAATGCTGAAGCATTAGTTGAGCAACATCATCTTGCGCTTTCAAACTGTTTAGCACAATCACGTTTATTAGCTTTTGGTAACGAAGCTCTAGATACAAAAGAACTGGAGAGTTTGCCTATTTATAAGCAATACGAAGGAAACCAACCAAGTTCAACATTACTTTTAAAAGAGCTTAATCCTTATAGTTTAGGGATGTTGATTGCTTTATATGAGCATAAAGTATTTGTTCAGTCTGTAATCTGGAACATTAATCCCTTTGATCAGTGGGGAGTGGAAAAAGGTAAGCAGATTGCTGACCAGTTACTCCCGATTTTAAATGGTGTTCAAAACGATCTTTCAACACTCGATGCTTCAACGCGTGGATTAATTAAAATTTTATTAGGAAAAATAGATGGCTAAAATTCTGGTTACTGGCGGTGCTGGCTATATTGGTTCACATACCTGTGTAGAGCTTTTGAATGCTGGCCATGAAGTTATTGTTTATGACAATCTTTCAAATAGTTCAGAAGAGTCTTTAAATAGAGTTCAAGAACTCACTCAAAAAAGTTTAACTTTTGTAGAGGGAGATATTCGGAATGCAGATGAACTTGATCGCGTATTTCAAAATCATACAATCGATGCAGTGATCCATTTCGCAGGTTTAAAAGCAGTTGGTGAAAGCCAGGAAAAACCGCTTATTTATTTTGATAATAATATTGCAGGTAGTATCCAACTGGTTAAATCCATGGAGAAAGCAGGTGTCTATACACTTGTGTTTAGTTCTTCTGCGACAGTATATGATGAAGCGAATACGTCTCCTTTAAATGAAGAAATGCCAACAGGTATGCCTAGTAATAATTACGGTTACACTAAATTAATCGTTGAACAATTATTACAAAAATTGTCTGTTTCTAATTCTAAATGGTCGATTGCTTTACTTCGTTATTTTAACCCAGTAGGTGCACATAAAAGTGGACGTATTGGCGAAGATCCACAAGGTATTCCAAATAATTTAATGCCTTACGTTACGCAAGTTGCTGTTGGTCGCCGTGAAAAACTTTCTATTTATGGCAATGACTATGACACAGTAGATGGAACAGGCGTACGTGATTATATTCATGTCGTTGACTTAGCCAATGCACATTTATGTGCTCTAAATAACCGATTACAAGCAACAGGTTGCCGTGCATGGAATATTGGAACGGGTAATGGCTCATCAGTATTACAGGTTAAAAATACCTTTGAGCAGGTCAATGGTGTATCCGTTGCTTTCGAATTCGCCCCACGCCGAGCAGGTGATGTAGCGACTTCATTTGCAGATAATGCCCGTGCTGTTGCTGAGCTAGGCTGGCAACCTCAATATGGTTTAGAGGATATGTTGCAAGACAGCTGGAAATGGCAAAAACAGAATCCGACAGGCTATAAAAATTGATTATTTAATTTTTCTAAATATCAGATATATATCTTTCTTGAATTGAGATAAAGCTCTTTTCTAAAAAGAGGCTACAGTTGTAGTGATTACTTTCATGCTAGTATTCGCCACAATCCGGTTAGCCTCTTTTTTGTCGTCATGGTTTTTCTACGTCAACAGCTGTTATTTATCTTTATTGCCTTTTTATCCACTTGCGTAGGTGTATACGTTGCATGGGATATGAACTTGACATGGGATAAGTTTTATAGCTATTTGATTTCAGAAAAAGCTATTTTTTCAATTCTCTTTAACTATGCCGTCATTCAACTATTTTTTATTGTAGTTGGTCGTAAGTATACTGCTCTTTTTTTAAGTCAATTATTCGTTATATTTTTAAATTTTATTAATAAAAAGAAGCAACAATATTTATTTAGTAATTTAAGTCCTGAAGATATTTTTTTACTTCCTGAGGCGATGAAGGCAACTCCTTGGCACTTACAGCTCATCTTTTTTACTCTAATAATTTTCTTTCTTATTGTGCTGCTGATCGCTATACGTAAAGAAAGCAAAGCCACTTTTCATACCTATGTTCCCAATATTGTTATTTTTGGATTGCTTGGGAGTGGTTTAATTTACTTAAATTTTATTAAAAATCCTACAGGGGCGTGTTTTTCAGAAAATAAACCCATGATTTGTGCCAGCTTACAGGAATTTCCAAATACCAGAAATGACTGGATTGGAGACTATCGGAAAATTCAAGATTATGGCTTTGTGACTTTTTACGTTTCTAAAGTATTGGATAATGTAACCAGTATTTTATTACCTAACCGTAAAGTATCTGAGCAAGACATACAGCAGATTTTGCAGGAACATCATTTGGTTCAACCTTTAGAAGATAATGAGAAGGAATATCCGAACATTGTTATCGTGATGGAAGAATCTTTTTGGGATTCTCATCATTTAGATAGTGGTTTACCCAAAGATTTACTATCTTTTGTTCATCAAAATCAGGTCTCTAATTTATTGTCTCCTTCTTTTGGGGGAGGTACTGCGAATGTCGAGTTTGAAGTTCTTACGAGTCTAAATACAACTTTTTTCCCCAATGAGTTGTTATATGTCTCTAAGCTGAAAAAGCCAATTTATGCTCTACCTTATTACCTAAATTCACTCGGTTATCAAACGGTTGCAATGCATAATAACTATGGATATTACTATAATCGTAATAAGGTATATCCAGCATTAGGTTTCGATAAATTTATATCACTTGAAAATATGATTGCTCAAAAAGATCGGTCTACAGTCTTTAATTTGGGTGGATGGGCTACAGATGATCTTATTTTTGATTCGATTAAGTCTACTTTAGAAGAGAGTGAGCAACAGCCAAAGTTTATTTATGCGATTACTGTTGAAAATCACCCAATGTATAACGATGATCGTTTTGGTAAACAAAATTATAAATTTAACAAAGAATTATCTGAAACCGAAAAGCAAAAATTAAGTACTTATACTGCTGGAACTGTGCGTGCTAACCAAAAGCTAAAAGAGCTCGCTGAATATTTAAAGACAGTAGATCGACCAACAATTTTAGTGGCTTTTGGCGATCATTTGCCGAATCTACAAGAAGTTTATGAGAGTTATGGATTTTTTAAAGATGATCCTGACCGGACTAATCTCAAAAACTATCAGACACCGTTTGTAGTGTGGAGCAATTATAAATTAGATAAGAAGCCTTTGAAGCAACCTTATATTGCTGCAAGTTTCGTCGCTCCAAAACTATTAAAGTTAGCAGGGTTGCCTTTGTCAGATTACTATCAATTTGTTGATAATGTTTCGAGTTGTTATAGTGCCATACATCAAAAATTTGTAAAAGAAGCTCCAACTTGTAACTTTAACAATAAAGCTTTGTTAAAGGATTATGAAAATTTAAACAGAGATGTATTAGATGGGCATAATCATACTTATAAAATTATGCAAAATACCCAAGAAGAGATGGAAAAATAATTTTCCATCTCTGGTATGGCGGAATTATTATGACTGAATTAATCCAGTCAATTCATCTACATAATGCTGCATTGGCTGAGCTTGACGATCTGCACGGCTTTCAATGTTAAGACGTAGTAAAGGCTCAGTGTTTGAAGCGCGGACATTAAAACGCCATGCACCAAAGTCGAGGCTTACACCATCGGTACGGTCAATTTCTGGTTTTTGTTCGGCATAGAAATCGAAAATCTTTTGAATAGTGGTTTGTGTGTCAGCCACTTTAAAGTTGATTTCACCACTACAAGGAAACTTGGTAATCATATTTTCAACGAGGGTTGAAAGTGATTGTCCTGTTTCAGAAAGTAGGGCAACAGTAAGTAACCACGGAATCATGCCGCTGTCGCAGTAAGCAAAGTCACGGAAATAGTGATGAGCACTCATTTCACCGCCATATACAGCATTGTGTTCACGCATAACGTCTTTAATGAATGCGTGACCAGATTTTGACTGTACAGCAACACCTTTGTATTCATCTACGATATCAAATGTGTTCCACACTAAACGTGGGTCATGCACAATTTTCTCACCTGATTGTTTAATCAAGAAAGCTTGAGCCAATAGACCAACGATATAGTAGCCTTCAATAAACTGCCCCTTTTCATCAAACAAGAAACAGCGGTCAAAGTCGCCGTCCCATGCAATTCCCATATCCGCTTTATGCTCAAGAACAGCATTTCGAGTACTGTCACGGTTTTCAATTAAAATTGGGTTAGGAATCCCATTTGGGAAAGTACCATCTGCTTCATGGTGAATTTTAATAAATTCAACTGATACGTTAAGCGCCTTAAATTTTTCTTCGATTGCATCAATCACGTGACCAGCTGCACCATTACCCGCGTTTACCACTAATTTTAGTGGACGGATTTTTGCTGGTTCAATATAGGTAATTAAGTGATCAACAAACTCAGGCAAAATGTTATAACTTTGAGTTGTACCTTTTTGACTAACTTCTTCAAAGTTATTGGTTTCTGCTAAAGCCTGAATTTCTTTTAAACCAGTATCGGCACTAATTGGACGAGCATTTTCTCGTACCAATTTCATACCGTTATAGTCCATTGGGTTATGGCTCGCAGTAACTTCGATACCACCTTGCACATCTAAATGGAAAGCGGCGAAGTAAACTTCTTCAGTACCTGTCATGCCCAAATCAAGAACATTGACACCCGCATCATTTAACCCGCGGATGGTCGCTTGTTTTAAACCCTCACTGCTTAGACGAATATCACAACCTACAACCACAGTCTTTGGTTTATAGATTTGTCCGTAAGCGCGGCCAATTTTATAGGCGATTTCTTCATTCAATTCGGTGCCGAGTTTGCCTCGGATATCATAAGCTTTAAAACACGTTAAAGTAGTCATTATTCAATTCAATACATGTGGTTTGAGTTGTGTGCACATTATACATAGATCATGAAACAGGAATGTTTATAGTTTTTATATTCAAATTTTTCACTTCATTTCTATAGTTCATATCTAAATTTATAAGAAAGATTTTTACGACTTTAGTCTAATAAATAAATTTATAAATTAGAAATTGCTTGATTTTACTTAGCACTATTGGTCTTACCAATTATGATGGTTATTTAATGATTGATCTTACCAATTTCTGTGTTTATGATGCGGTCTGTGGTTTAAGGAATAACATTTGCACTTAATTTTTAATTGGTAAGACCAATAGTGTTAAATGTTTAAGAATTTAAGGTACAAAAATTCGCCCCGGCATTTCAAGGAGATGACAATGCTCAATATGTGGCAACAACTTTATGACCCTTTAAATAATATTTGGCTGTCCAGTGCGGTTGCATTAATCCCGATTATTTTCTTCTTTTTGGCATTAGCAGTTTTTCGTTTAAAAGGCAGTATCGCGGGTACGGGCACAGTCATTATTGCATTATTGATTGCTCTCTTTTTCTATCAAATGCCGGGTCAAATGGCCTTTGCGTCAATCATTTATGGTTTCTTCTATGGTCTATGGCCAATTTCATGGATCATTATTGGGGCAGTTTTTCTATACAAAATTTCGGTAAAAACAGGCCAGTTTGAGGTTATTCGCTCAAGCATTTTGTCAATTACCGAAGATCAACGTCTGCAAATGTTACTCGTTGGTTTTGCCTTTGGTACTTTCCTTGAAGGGGCTGCAGGTTTTGGTGCTCCTGTCGCAATTACGGCTGCACTCCTTGTAGGTTTAGGCTTTAAGCCACTTTATGCTGCTGGTTTATGCTTGATTGTAAATACCGCGCCAGTGGCATTTGGTGCGATGGGTATTCCAATTATTGTGGCGGGGCAGGTGTCAGGCGTAGACACTATAGAAATTAGCCAGATGGTTGGGCGTCAGTTGCCGTTTTTAACTCTAATTGTGCTGTTCTGGATTATGGCGATTATGGATGGTTGGCGTGGTGTTAAGGAAACTTGGCCTGCGGTGTTGGTTGGTGGTGGTTCTTTTGCGATTGCCCAATATCTTACATCTAACTTTATTGGCCCTGAGTTACCTGACATTACCGCAGCAATTGCGTCATTGGTGAGCTTAACTTTGCTGTTCCGTGTTTGGCAACCAAAGCATATTTTCCGCTTTGAACCTGAAGCTGGTCAGACTTTGGCTCAGCAACCTACTACGGTTCAACGTTACAGTATGGGGAAAATTGCTAAGGCGTGGTCTCCATTTGCAATCTTAACGGTAATGGTCACTATCTGGAGCGTTAAGCCATTTAAAGCATTATTTGCAAAAGATGGTGCTCTTGAACACTGGATTTTTAAACTTGAAGTACCGTATTTGCATAAGTTAGTCGAAAAAATGCCACCGATTGTGGCAGAGATGAAGCCATATGAAGCGATTTATAAGTTTGACTGGTTCTCTGCAACAGGTACTGCAATTTTTATTGCTGCAATCATCACCGCTATTTTCTTAAAAATGAAAGCAAGTGAGGCCGTAACAACTTTTGGTGAAACACTCAATGAGTTGAAAACACCGATTTACTCGATTGGTATGGTGTTGGCGTTTGCTTTTATTGCGAATTATTCAGGTTTATCTGCAACTTTAGCTTTGGCTCTATCGCATACAGGTCATGCGTTTACTTTCTTCTCGCCATTTTTGGGTTGGCTTGGTGTGTTCCTTACGGGTTCAGACACCTCTTCAAATGCTTTGTTCTCGGCATTACAGGCGACCACAGCTCAGCAGATTGGTATTCCAGAAGTATTGCTTGTGGCTGCGAATACCAGCGGTGGTGTGACAGGGAAGATGATTTCTCCGCAGTCGATTGCGATTGCGTGTGCAGCGGTAGGCTTAGTTGGAAAAGAGTCTGACTTGTTCCGTTTCACGGTAAAACATAGCATCATATTCACTGTCTTTGTTGGCATCATTATTACGGTTCAGGCTTATCTGGTTCCGTGGATGATTCCATAACTCCAGTGAAGGAAACGCGATGAGAATCTCCGATCAAGTGGTCATGAAATTGCAGGCATTAATTGAAGAGCGGCACATGAAAAAAGGTGATCGTTTGCCTGCCGAACGCCAGCTTGCAACTAGCTTAGGAGTTTCTCGTCCGTCTTTGCGTGAAGCGATTCAGCAGCTCAATAGTCAAGGTGTGCTCAGTAGCCGCCGTGGCGATGGGACTTATATTCAGCAGTTACCTGAACAGTGGCCACAGCAACTCATTGTGAACCCAATTAGTAACTTGATTGAAGAAGATCCGCTGTACCGTTTTGATGTGCAAGAGGCGCGGTTATTACTTGAAGGTGGCACGGCATGGTATGCCGCATTGCGCTCAACGCCTGATGATCGTGCCAAAATCCGTCATTATTTTAATGAAATTAGTCGACATCAAAATGCAGGTGACTCAGCACAGGCTGCTGTGGCAGATGCTGAATTCCACTTAGCAATTGCTGAAGCATCTCACAATGTGGTGCTGATTCAAATGATGCGTAGTCTGTTTGATTTGCTGCAATACAACGTCTTGTTAGGGCGTAAAAAAGTTTATAACGACCCAGTCAATGGTGACTTGCTCAGCGAGCAGCATTTTCAGGTGATGGATGCTATTGATCGTAAAGATCCCGAGGCCGCACGCCAAGCTGTCTGCGGTCATATTGAATTTGTGATTAATCATGTGCGTTCTCTGGATGAAGATGAAGCTCGCCAGAAACGTGCAAATCGTTTAAATAGAGTTGATTCAAAATGATTATTTCTTCTGGCAATGATTATCGTGCTGCGGCACAACGTCGCTTACCTCCATTTTTATTTCACTACATTGATGGTGGAGCGTATTCGGAATATACCTTAAAGCGTAACGTACAAGATTTGTCAGAAATTGCATTGCGTCAACGTGTGCTGAATGACATGTCAGCATTAAGTTTAGAGACAAAACTGTTTAACGAAACTTTGTCTATGCCGGTTGCATTAGCTCCTGTGGGTTTAACAGGTATGTATGCGCGCCGTGGTGAAGTGCAAGCCGCGATGGCAGCCGATAAAAAAGGCATTCCATTTACGCTTTCAACGGTTTCGGTATGTCCGATTGAAGAAGTTGCGCCTGCAATTAATCGCCCAATGTGGTTCCAGCTTTATGTATTACGTGACCGTGGTTTTATGCGTAATGCTTTGGAACGAGCAAAAGCAGCTGGCTGTTCAACACTGGTGTTTACTGTAGATATGCCTGTGCCAGGTGCACGTTATCGTGATGCTCATTCGGGTATGAGTGGGCCAAATGCTGCGATGCGCCGTTATATGCAGTCTATGTTCCATCCACATTGGTCGTGGAATGTCGGCTTAATGGGGCGTCCGCATGACTTGGGTAATATCTCTAAATATTTAGGTAAACCGACTGGGCTTGAAGACTATATTGGCTGGTTAGGCTCGAACTTTGACCCATCGATTTCATGGAAAGACCTTGAGTGGATTCGTGAATTTTGGGATGGGCCAATGGTAATTAAGGGTATTTTAGACCCTGAAGATGCCAAAGATGCTGTACGTTTTGGTGCAGATGGGATTGTAGTATCGAATCACGGTGGCCGTCAGTTGGATGGTGTGATGTCGTCTGCTCGTGCATTGCCTGCAATTGCTGATGCAGTCAAAGGTGACTTAGCAATTTTGGCTGACTCAGGCATTCGTAATGGTTTAGATGTAGTGCGTATGTTGGCGCTTGGGGCCGATACAGTTTTACTTGGCCGTGCGTTTGTTTATGCCTTGGCAGCAGCAGGTGGACAAGGTGTGTCGAACTTACTTGATTTAATTGATAAAGAAATGCGTGTTGCGATGACGCTCACAGGTGCTAAGTCGATTTCAGATATTAATGCGGATTGTTTAGTACAGGCGATGAAGCTCTAACATTTTCGTATTAACTTTGATGATATTGGCACGACGGAGTCGTATCGGAAAAGGTTCAATGTAAGTAGCTCATTGACGTTACTTTTTTAAAAAAGTAACCAAAAACCTTTGTTTCGATAACGGTACGTCCTTGCTACCGCATCGAAACGGCGGCATCCCTGCCGCCAACGCGTAGCCAATTTGAATTAAATCTAACACCTAGAGATTAGCTGCTAGTGCTAAGTGAAATGGTTTTGATCTTGCGTAGCTTTAGTCGCTACTCATGCCAAAACAAAAGTAATGGAATTAGCTACTTTAAATATTAGTTCTAAACGGAAAAACTCCGTCGAGTTTTTCTGATTTAAAAAACTATGTGGTATGGATGACCAAAAGGAAACCATCATGCAAACATTTTCTCCTCAAGCAGTGATCGAACGCCTACAAAACATTGTTGGGCGTTCGCATGTTTTGACCGATGATCAAAGCACGCGTCAGTACCGCCAAGGCCGTCGTTTTGGTGAGGGGAAAGTACTTGCTGTGGTGGTGCCGGGCACTTTACTAGAGCAATGGCAAGTTTTGCAGGCTGCAATTGACGCAGACTGTATTGTGATTATGCAGGCAGCAAATACAGGACTCACTGGTGGTTCAACCCCGTATGGTGATGATTATGACCGTCCTGTATTGGTCATGAGTACCCGCCGTTTAAAGGGTATTCAGGTTATTCATGATGGTAAGCAAGTGATTTGTTTACCGGGTGCAACCTTAGATAATTTAGAGCAAATTTTAAAAGGTTATGACCGTGAGCCACATTCGGTAATTGGTTCATCCTGTATAGGTGCATCGGTACTTGGTGGTGTGTGTAATAACTCTGGTGGTGCCTTGGTACGCCGTGGTCCTGCGTATACTGAACTGGCGTTATATGCTCAGGTCAATGCTGTTGGTCAATTAGAGCTGGTGAACCATTTAGGGGTGAATTTAGGTTCGACTCCCGAAGAAATCTTAACTCGTTTAGAGAAGAAACAATACCAAGCCGTAGATATTTTAGATGACAACGAAAAGCAGGCATCGGATCATCGCTATGCCCATGATGTGACTCAAGTTGATGAGGATACGCCTGCTCGTTTTAATGCAGACCCGTCACGATTGTTTGAAGCATCAGGTTCGGCAGGTAAAGTCTGTGTGTTTGCTGTACGCCTTGATACCTATGAAAAAGTAGAGAGCAGTGTTTTTTATATTGGTAGTAATGATGCCGATGATTTAACGGCCATTCGTCGTTACTTACTGACCTCACTGCCAAGCCTACCGATTGCGGGTGAATATATTCATCGAGATGCTTACTTGATTGGTGAAAAGTACGGAAAAGACACGTTTTTATTTATTGAAAAGTTTGGTACAGCCAATGTTCCAAAAGCCTTTGCGATGAAAGATAAAGTCGATGGCTTTTTAGAAAGATTTAAAATTAAAGGTTTAACAGACCATATTTTACAGGCGATTACGTTCTTTTTACCGAGTCATTTGCCGAAGCGTATGACCGAATATCGAGATTGTTATGAGCATCATTTAGTTTTACGTATCGAAAATAATTCAAAAGCACAGACCGAGCAGTTTTTAAAAGAATATTTTGCAGTGCATCCGTCAGGTAGCTATTTCGCATGTAGCGAAGAGGAAGGTCGGAAGGCTTTCTTACACCGTTTTGCGATTGCAGGGGCGGCAATTCGTTATCGAGATACACACCGTAGTGAAGTTGAAGATATTGTGGCGCTTGATATTGCGTTACGTCGTAATGACCGCGAATGGGTAGAGCAACTGCCAGCCGAGATGGAAAACAAAATCCTCCATAAACTCTATTATGGGCATTTCTTTTGTCATGTTTTCCATCAGGACTATATTCTTAAAAAGGGCCATGACCCTTTAGAAATGGAACACCAAATGTGGAAATTACTTGATGCGCGCCGTGCTGAATATCCGGCAGAGCATAATGTCGGACATCTCTACATTGCCAAACCTGCCTTAGCCAATTTCTACCAAAAACTCGACCCAACCAATAGCTTTAATGTGGGTATTGGTCATACCTCAAAACTGAAATATTGGGGCAAAGCTAAATCGTAATATCGAGACATAAAAAAAGGCGCCGAAGCGCCTTTTTTAGTATATGTCTTATGCAGCTTCTACAGATTTAGCAAGTACTTCAGCCATCGCTTTAGCAACAGTATAAACATTGTTCATGTTTAAGCCTGCTACACAAATACGACCACTACGTACTAAGTAGATTGCATATTCTTCACGCAAGATATCAACTTGCTCAGCAGTTAAACCTGTGTAACTGAACATACCTTTTTGGTTTACAAGGTAGCTAAAGTCACGGTCTGGTAATGCTTTAGTAAGTTCGTCTTTCAAGATGCTACGCATTTTAATAATACGCTCACGCATCTCTTTTACTTCACCTTGCCATTGTTGGTTAAGTTCAGCGTCATTTAACACTTCATCCACTAACCAAGCACCTGTTGTAGGAGGGCTAGAGTAAATACGGCGTACAGTCGCTTTTAACTGACCGAATGTGCACTGAGCAGCTTCTGCATCGTCACAAACGAAAGTTAAGCCGCCAACGCGCTCGCCATATAAAGAGAAGATTTTAGAGAACGAGTTGCTCACAATGAAGTTTAGACCCGCTTGGTCTAAAGCACGGATTGCATACGCATCTTCTTCCATACCGTCACCAAAACCTTGGTAAGCGATGTCTAGGAATGGAATAAGGTTACGGTCTTTTAATACTGCAATTACTTGGTCCCATTGCGCTGGGTTTAAGTCAGCACCAGTTGGGTTATGGCAGCATGGGTGCAACAACACAATGCTTTGCTCAGGCAAAGTTTTAAGTGTAGATAGCATACCGTCAAAATCTACACCACGTGTTTCGTTGTCGAAATATGGGTAGAAATGAGTCTTGATGCCAGCGCCATTGAAAATCGCAACGTGGTTATCCCAAGTTGGTTGGCTTACCCAAACGTCTGAATTTGGGAAATAAGTTTTTAAGAAATCTGCACCAACTTTCAATGCACCTGAACCACCAAGCGTTTGGATGGTTACAGCACGGCCAGCTTTAACTGCTGGGCTGTTTGCACCAAATAAAAGTGCTTGAATTGCTTCACGGTAAGGTTTGAAGCCTTCCATTGGCAAATAAAGTTTGGTTTTACCGTTTTTAGGCTCGATACGCTTTTGCGCCTCGATAATGGTCTCTAACTGAGGAACAATGCTGTCTTCGTTATAATAAAGACCAATACTCAAGTTCACTTTTCCAGAACGAGTATCAGCATTGAACTGTTCCATTAAAGAGAGAATTGGATCGCCTGCGTATGGGGGGATATGTTGAAACATCAAAAAAGTCCTTTCATTCAACAATATGCATAGTGCTGGGTTTTTTCTGTCTCGAAAAATACGCCACAACTATGTCGATGCTCAATAATGTATCAATAAAGCTACCGTGAAGCACCAGATAATTTCACTAATATCGATATTTTTTGGATGAAAATGATAAAAAGATTTAAAAGAAATTACGGTAAATAGATACTAATTTCTAACTCATGCTTTCATTCAAGCAGATTGTCTACAATCTTGCTGTAATACATTGGTTGTAGACTAAAGTTTGAAACAAAAGATTAGAGGTCGAAAAGCAACTAAAAAAGTATCATAAATTTATAGGTAAAATAATATTAAATATCTGTTTTATATATATTAATTGGAAAGTGATTTAATGGTTTAAATATAAGGTGATATAACAGGTCATACTATAAAAATTGACCTGATGCGTTCTGTAAAGTGTCAACAATCACCTTGATTTTTTTCATTCATACCGCTATAAAACTCATAATTGATTAAAAATTGTCGACAATATGCAAGATTTGACCTACGCACCAGAGCCCTTACAAAGTCAGGGAAGGACCCTGACCGAGAATGTATTTAAACAAATACAGACGGCGATTGTTTTGGGTCAAATTCCGGCAGGTAGCAAGATTTCTGAACCTGAACTGGCACGCACTTATGGCATTAGCCGTGGGCCTTTACGCGAAGCGATTCATCGCCTTGAAGGTCAACGTTTGGTTGAGCGCACGGCACATGTGGGCGCTCGCGTGGTTTCGCTCTCACTGCAACAGTTTAAAGAGCTTTACCAGATTCGTGCGTCTTTAGAGGGTTTGGCTTGCAAACTTGCGGCACAGCATATTGATAAAAAGCAAATTTTGGCGTTGCGTGATGTATTGCGTATGCATGCCGAAGATGAAAACTTTAAAGCAGGTAAAGGATATTACTTGCAAGAAGGGCAGGACGATTTTCACTACTGCATTATCAAAAGTAGTGGCAATAAAACCCTAGAAAAAATGCTATGTGATGAGCTTTATCACCTCATCCGCATGTACCGAATTCAATTTTCAAACACACCCGATCGACCGAGCAAAGCTTGGGACGAACACATCCGTATTTTAGATGCAATTGCAGAAGGCGATGGTGAACTTGCCGAGCTGCTCATGCATCGACATATCAATGCTTCTTACAAAATTATTGAGCAAACACTGCTACAAGCACAAGGAGAACATAACAATGGCTAAACAATCCGCAGGTCAGCTATTTCGCGATGCAGTAGCCCAAGAAAAGCCATTACAAGTGGTTGGAACCATTAACGCCAATCATGCACTTTTGGCAAAACGTGCAGGTTATAAAGCGATTTACTTATCAGGTGGTGGTGTAGCCGCTGGTTCTTTAGGCTTACCTGATTTGGGAATCAGTAACCTTGATGATGTGTTGACAGACGTACGCCGTATTACCGATGTATGTGATCTTCCATTATTAGTCGATGCTGACACAGGTTTTGGTGCTTCTGCATTTAACATTGCTCGTACTACAAAAGCACTGATTAAGTTTGGTGCTGCGGCAATGCACATTGAAGACCAAGTGGGTGCAAAACGTTGTGGTCACCGTCCGAACAAAGCCATTGTGACTCAAGAAGAAATGGTTGACCGTATTAAAGCTGCGGTCGATGCGCGTGGTGATGACAGCTTCGTGATTATGGCGCGTACCGATGCGTTAGCGGTTGAAGGCTTACAAGCTGCCATTGACCGTGCGGGTGCCTATATTGAGGCAGGCGCAGACATGTTGTTCCCTGAAGCAATTACCGAGCTTGATATGTACAAGCAATTTGCTCAGAAGACAGGCGTACCAATTTTGGCAAACATTACCGAGTTTGGCTCGACACCACTGTTTACCACTGAAGAGTTAGCATCTGCCGATGTAAGCCTTGCGCTTTATCCGCTTTCTGCTTTCCGTGCCATGAACAAGGCAGCCGAAACTGTGTATGAAACCTTGCGTAAAGAAGGCACGCAAAAGAATGTGGTTGATATTATGCAAACGCGTAAAGAGTTATATGAACGCATTAACTACTACGCGTTTGAAGACTACTTAGACAACGCATTTGCTAAAAAGAAATAAGAAGTAAAACACGGTACATATGCCGTGTTCCCCAAATAATTTAAATAGATAGGAAAGGACAATCTTATGAGCTCAAATGAAACAACAACAGGCTTCAAACCAAAAAAATCAGTTGCACTTAGCGGACAAGTTGCAGGCAACACAGCACTTTGTACCGTAGGACGTAGCGGTAACGACTTGCACTATCGTGGCTATGACATTCTTGACCTTGCGGCAGGTAGCGAGTTTGAAGAAGTTGCTCACTTGCTCGTACATGGCAAATTACCAAACAAAGCTGAACTCAAAGCATATAAAGCAAAATTAAAAGCACTTCGTGGCTTACCGGCAGCACTTAAAACTGCACTTGAGCAATTACCACCATCTGCACACCCAATGGATGTGATGCGTACTGGTGTTTCAGTACTAGGTTGTTTAACTCCAGAACACGAAGACCACAATGAAGCGGGCGCAAAAGACATTGCTGATAAATTAATGGCAAGCTTAGGTTCAATGCTGCTCTATTGGTATCACTTCAGCAACAACGGTCGTCGTATTGAAGTTGAAACAGATGATGACTCAATTGCAGCGCATTTCTTGCACTTACTTCATGGCGAAAAACCATGTGAAGAGTGGATTCAAGCGATGCATACATCACTTATTTTGTATGCTGAGCATGAGTTCAACGCATCTACATTTACCTCACGCGTGGTTGCAGGTACAGGTTCTGACATGTACTCGGCAATTACAGGCGGTATTGGTGCACTTCGCGGACCTAAGCACGGTGGTGCAAACGAAGTTGCATTCGTGATTCAACAACGTTACGACAATCCAGACGAAGCAGAAGCTGACATCCGTAAACGTGTTGAAAATAAAGAAGTCGTAATCGGATTTGGTCACCCTGTATATACAGTTTCTGACCCACGTAACGAAGTGATCAAGAAAGTGGCGCATGACTTAGCAGAAGCGCAAGAGAACACCAAAATGTACCTCATCGCTGAGCGTTTGGAAGCAGTGATGAAAGAAGTGAAAAACATGTTCCCGAACCTCGACTGGTTCAGTGCGGTGAGTTATCACTTAATGGGTGTTCCAACTGCAATGTTTACACCGTTATTCGTAATTGCACGTACAGCAGGTTGGTCAGCGCACGTGATTGAACAACGTCAAGACGGCAAAATCATTCGTCCAAGCGCGAACTATACAGGCCCTGAAAACCTCGAATTTAAACCATTGGCGGAGCGTGGTTAATGAACACAAAATACCGTAAACCGCTGGCAGGTACCCAGCTTGAATACTACGACGTGCGTCAAGCCGTTGAAGATATTCAGCCAGGCGCATACGAAAAACTGCCTTACACCTCTAAAGTACTCGCTGAGCAATTGGTACGCCGTGCCGATGCCGAGAACTTAACTGCTTATTTAACGCAGTTGATTGAACGCCGTCAGGACTTGGACTTTCCTTGGTATCCAGCGCGCGTGGTGTGTCATGACATTTTGGGTCAAACTGCATTGGTTGACCTTGCAGGTTTGCGTGACGCGATTGCTGAGAAGGGCGGTGACCCATCTAAGGTTAACCCAGTTGTACCAACACAGCTCATTGTCGACCACTCTTTAGCAGTGGAATATGGTGGTGCTGACCCAGACGCTTTTGCAAAAAACCGTGCTGTTGAAGACCGCCGTAATGAAGACCGTTTCCACTTTATTGAGTGGACCAAAACTGCATTTAAAAATGTTGATGTGATCCCTGCGGGGAACGGCATTATGCACCAGATTAACCTAGAGAAAATGTCTCCAGTGATTCAGGCGCGTGATGGCGTAGCATTCCCAGACACGTGTGTCGGTACAGACTCACACACACCACATACAGACGCTTTGGGCGTAATTTCTGTGGGTGTAGGTGGTTTAGAAGCTGAAAACGTAATGTTGGGCCGTGCATCTTGGATGCGTCTGCCAGACATTATTGGTGTTGAGTTTGTAGGTCAGCGTCAGGCAGGCATTACTGCGACAGATATTGTACTTGCTCTAACTGAGTTCTTGCGTAAAGAGCGTGTGGTTGGTGCTTACCTTGAGTTCTTTGGTGAAGGTGCTGACAGCATGTCTGTAGGCGACCGTGCAACCATTTCGAACATGACACCAGAATATGGCGCTACGGCTGCGATGTTCTACATCGACCAAAACACAATCGACTACTTACGCCTCACAGGCCGTGAAGATGCTCAAGTCGCATTGGTTGAACAGTACGCAAAAGAAATTGGCCTTTGGGCATCTGACATGACCAAAGCAGAGTACCCACGTGTATTACGTTTTGACCTATCGACAGTCACCCGTAACATTGCTGGTCCATCAAACCCACATGCACGTGTTTCAACTGCGGACCTAAAAGAAAAAGGTATTGCGGGTGTTGTTGAAAACCGCTCTGATGGCTTAATGCCAGATGGTGCAATCATTATTGCTGCAATTACTTCATGTACCAATACGTCTAACCCGCGTAACACTGTGGCGGCAGGTTTGCTGGCACGTAAGGCAAATGAGCTTGGTTTGGTTCGTAAACCTTGGGTGAAATCATCATTTGCACCAGGTTCAAAAGCGGCTGCACTTTACCTTGAAGAAGCAGGTGTTCTAAAAGACTTAGAGAAACTTGGTTTTGGTATTGTGGCTTACGCTTGTACAACGTGTAACGGTATGTCGGGTGCGTTAGATCCAGCTATTCAGCAAGAAATTATTGACCGTGACTTGTACGCAACAGCAGTACTGTCTGGTAACCGTAACTTCGATGGCCGTATCCATCCTTATGCAAAACAAGCGTTCTTGGCATCTCCACCGCTTGTTGTGGCATATGCAATTGCGGGTACGATTCGTTTTGACATCGAAAAAGATGCGTTAGGTCATGACAAAGAAGGTAATCCGATTTACCTCAAAGACATCTGGCCATCTGACGCTGAAATTGATGCGTTAGTTAAAGAAGCCGTGAAGCCTGAACAGTTCCGTAAAGTCTACATTCCAATGTTTGACTTGGGCGAAGTTGAACAAGCGAAGAGCCCACTTTACGACTGGCGTCCGCAAAGTACTTACATTCGCCGTCCACCATATTGGGAAGGGGCGTTGGCTGCACCACGTACTTTGGCAAACATGCGTCCGCTTGCGATTTTGGGTGACAACATCACTACCGATCACTTGTCACCTTCAAACGCGATTTTGATGGACTCGGCTGCGGGTGAATACCTTCACAAAATGGGCGTACCAGAAGAAGACTTCAACTCATACGCAACCCACCGTGGTGACCACTTGACTGCACAACGTGCAACATTTGCCAACCCGAAACTCTATAACGAAATGGTGGTCCGTTCAGACGGTACCATTAAGCAAGGTTCAAAAGCGCGTGTAGAGCCAGAAGGCGAAGTGATGCGTATGTGGGAAGCGATTGAAACCTACATGAACCGTAAGCAACCGTTAATTATTATTGCGGGTGCTGACTACGGTCAGGGTTCAAGCCGTGACTGGGCTGCCAAAGGTGTACGCCTTGCAGGTGTTGAAGCGATTGTGGCAGAAGGTTTTGAGCGTATTCACCGTACAAACTTGGTGGGTATGGGCGTGTTACCACTTGAGTTTAAACCGGGTGTAAACCGCAAGACTTTAAAACTAGATGGTACAGAGCTTTATAGCGTGATTGGTAATATTGCGCCGCGTTCGACTTTAACTTTAGTGATTGAACGTGCCACAGCGGATGGTAAAGAAGAGATTATTGAAGTGCCTGTGACTTGTCGTTTAGATACAGAAGAAGAAGTTTCTGTATATGAAGCGGGCGGTGTATTACAACGTTTTGCGCAAGACTTTTTAGAAGGCCAAGTGGCTTGATACTTTAGTTAAATATTATTGATATTGTTTAAGAAATGCCCTATCTTGATGATGGGGTTTTTTTATAGGTTAAATTTTAAAGTGTCTGAAATTAGAAAGTTAATTTTACCAGCTACAGACGTTCAAAACGTAGAAATAGAAACGGCCCAAAGTATTTTATTTATTGGTGCTAATGGGGCCGGTAAAACTAGACTTGGTACATGGATTGAATTGCACTCCCCTAATAGCCAATTTGTACATCGAATTTCTGCACAAAAATCTTTAAGATTTCCCGATTCGGCAACTCCTAAATCGATTGAGCAAGCTAAAAACTCTTTATTATTTGGCTATGATAATTATTCTTACCACCATAAAAGTAATAGATGGAGCGGGGGAGGACCAGGATCCCCTGCAACAGCTTTATTAGATGATTTTGAAAAGTTAATGGTTTATTTATTTTCTGATGAAACTGAAAAAAATGCTATTTATAAAAAGCAAAGTAAAGAATCGAGTAATAGGGTTGAGCCACCTGAGACTAATATGGATTTGGTTAAACAATTATGGGAAAAAATTTTACCTCATAGAGAATTGATTATTGGTGGTTTAAGAATACAAACATGTGTTAAAGGGAATACTGATAAAGTCTATAATTCATCTGAAATGAGTGATGGGGAACGAGTAATATTCTATTTAATAGGTCAATGTTTAGCTGCGCCAGAAAATGGGATTATTGTTATTGATGAACCTGAATTACATTTGCACAAATCTGTACAAATTCCACTGTGGAATGAAATAGAAAAATTACGAAGTGATTGTTTATTTGTTTACTTGACACATGATGTAGATTTTGCTTCTGCAAAGGAAAACTCAAAGAAAATATGGTTGAAATCTTTTGATGGGAAAAATTGGCAATGGGAAGAGATTTTTGAGGATTCGAATCTTCCTAATGAGTTGCTTATTGAAATTTTAGGTAGTAGAAAACCAATTGTTTTTGTTGAAGGGGAAAATGGTAGTTTTGATGTTGGCTTGTATAGAGAGATACTCTCAGACTTTTTAGTAATTCCACGTGGAAGTTGTACACAAGTAATTCAATCTGTAAAAGCATTAAAAGCAAATCATCAACTTCATCATTTAACAGTCTATGGAATTATTGATCGAGATAGAAGGCCTCAGCATGAAATTGATGGATTAGAGAGAGATTCGATTTTTGTGCTGAAGGTTGCTGAAGTAGAAAATTTATTTTGCACTAAAGAAATTCTTGAAATTGTTAGTAAACGTTTAGAAAGAAACGCCCAAGATGATTTTCAAACTGTATCTAATACTATTTTTAAGAAATTAGAATCTGAACTTGATACCCAAGTTTCTTTACATGCGAATAGTGAAATTAAATTTCTACTAAATATGTTTGATACAAGTAAAAAGGGTAAGCAAGAAATTAATAATGAATTGCTTCGATTGGTCCAAACTATTAATGTTGATAATTTATATAATTCTTTTAATCAAAAATTTAGTCAGATAATAGCTGAAAAAAACTATGAAGACTTACTAGCTATTTATAATCGTAAGTCTTTAGCATCTCAAGCTAGTGAGTCTCTAGGATTGGCGAAAAAGACTTTACCAGAAACTGTGGTACGACTTGCTAGAGGAGAATGCAAAGAGTCTATTAAAAGTGCTTTAAAACCTTATTTTGGTAATTTTCAGCAATTTATAAATTAAGTTTATTAATTAACTTAAGAATAAAAAAAGCCCGACATCCTGTCGGGCTTTTTTGTATTTGGTTGCTAGATATGACTCCTGTCGTATCTCACGATCCTGATGCATGAACCTATTATTGTTGTTTTGTGTTCCGGAACACCCTGTTCCTGTATGAACTCATCATAGAAAAAAAGCAGGGGACAGCCAATCCGCTAAATCCCTAAATCTGTGTAATATAAATCGTACAAATAACATTTTTTGCATTTATGCCATCATCATCGGGCGAAATGGACAATTGACATTCACTTTAAGTGGGTTATATTCCTGTTTAATATATATACGATTATAGGAATGTAATCATGGTAACAGCTGGCGAAAAACCCGGAACAGGCTTCTATTTCTGTGCTCAGTGCGGACATAGAGTGTTTTTAGAAATTAATACCGACCCTTTACCACCTTGCACGAAATGCTACTGCACACAATTTAAACGTTAAGAATGAAATAATATTTGCGTTCGCATTTAACAAAAAGCCCTGTCACCCGATGGGGCTTTTTGTTAATTTAAAAATAAGACTTACATAACAAGACCCGTGATGGGCATAAAGAAGGAAACCGTTATGGAAACAATATTGGGTTTATGTATTGGTGTGGGCCTGAGCGCTGCCTGCGGTTTTCGTGTGTTTGTGCCGCTACTGGTTATGAGCATTGCCACCATGATGGGTTGGTTTGAGCCATCAAAAGGCTTTGAATGGTTAGCTCTGCCATCGGTGTGTTTGGCTTTAGGCGTGGCAACAGTATGTGAAATTGCAGCCTACTACATTCCGTGGGTCGATAATGCCTTAGACACAGTCGCGACTCCTGCGGCGATGATTGCAGGTACGCTCACCACGATGGCTGTAAGTAGCGGAGAAATGTCTCAGTTTGCTACTTGGGCAGCAGCAATTATTGTGGGCGGTGGTACGGCAGGTGTAGTGCAAATGAGTACCGTCGCTGCACGTGGTGTTTCAACTGCAACCACAGGTGGCTTGGGTAATTTTGTAGTCGCAACAGGTGAGTGGATTGGAGCAATCTTACTTTCAGTTTCAGCAATGTTAGTGCCTGCGCTTGTGGCAATAGTGGTGCTGATTGCAGTTATTTGGGTGGTGCGTTGGATTCGCCATAAAAAGCAAGAACAGGCGCACACCCCGCTATAGGTGTATGCAAATAACAGTTTTAAATAAGCATAAAAAAAGCCCGACATCCTGTCGGGCTTTCTTGTATTTGGTGATTAGATATGACTCCTGTCGTATCTCACGTCCTGATGCATGAACCTATTATTGTTGTTTTATGTTCCGGAACATCCTGTTCCTGTATGACTTCATATTAGGAAAAAAGCAGGGAGTCGCCAATCCGCAAAATCCTTAAAAGTTTGTAGGATAAAACGTACATTCAGAAATGATTTAACTTTTCAAAGTGAATATGAATAATAGCCACCTTGTTACTTTAAGAAAAAATCAAATGCGTATTAGAAAATCTTCAAGACTATTAGTTCTTAATGAAAATCATCAAATTTTGTTATTTCAGTTTACTCATACAAATGATGCCTTAGCTGGACAATCCCATTGGGCAACCGTAGGCGGAGGACTGGAAGAAGGGGAAACCTTCGAGCAAGCAGCTTGCCGCGAACTTTATGAAGAGTTAGGTGTAGTTAGGCAAAATGTAGGTACTCATGTTGCAACACGCAATTTTGAAATGATGCTACCAAGTGAGGAAGTTGTGACTTCTGATGAAAGACTCTTTATTGTTTTTATAAAAAATGAAGAAGTGAACACATCGAACTGGACTGAACAAGAAAAGCTTGTGATTAATAAAAGTCGGTGGTGGACGCTTGATGAACTAAGACAAACTGACGAAATTGTTTATCCAAACAATATTCCTAATATTCTTATCGATAGCCTGCCAGAAATTTTTAAACTCTAAATATTCAGATATAAAAAAAGCCCAACATCCTGTTGGGCTTTTTCGTATTTGGGTACTAGATATGACTCCTGTCGTATCTCACGATCCTGATGCATGAACCTATTATTGTTGTTTTATGTTCCGGAACATCCTGTTCCTGTATGACTTCATATTAAGAAAAAAGTAGGGTGTCGCCAATCCGCAAAAACCTTAAAAGTTTGTAAGATAAAACGTACAAGCTACTATTCGTCTTGAGGTAAAGGCCAAAGAATATCTTTGTTTTGCTTGAATTTTTTGTACCAATATTGGCTTATCAGCGCTTTGTCATCTCTATCGAAATGATAAACGAATATATCTAAAGCTTCATTTAGGTCGAGGTCATAGCGAAACTTGGCAGTAGCTAAATGATCTTGTATTTCATATAACTGATTAAATATAGGCAAAGAATCCTCATAAGTTAATAATTGAATTTGTTGAAGAAGTTCTTTTATTTGAAGCTCATACGCATCTAAAACTCTTGCAAGATCAGTCTTTACATCTCTATAGGTGATAAGTCTTTGCTCAAATTCATCCCATGTGTAGTTCATTCTAATAAATGTTCAAAAGTTGAATGTGAGCACAGCATAACTTGATTAGTTATAAAGTTGATGCGATTTTTAAAAATGCTAATTCGGCAAATCAAACAACTTAGGCCTCTGCGCCACAACAGACTTTAATTTTTGCGCTGATTTAAAGTACAACACCATTGCGACACAGAGATAAAGAGCTAAGCCAACGCTTAGCCCAGACTACTTTTGTCACACCGCTGCATGACGCTGAAAAAAGTAGGGGCAAAGTCCCGTGGGAGAACAGGACTTTGCAAACTGACATGTTCTAGGCGTTGCATGAGCTTGGGGGAATAAACTTGCTCAAGTCGCTGGTAAATGCAGTCACAACTCGACTCGCTATGCCCACCTGACAGGCAAATTTTTTCAAACTCCTGATGAGTCTCTGGGTCGTAAACCGAAACACCGTAGCTGCCAACTATGAAACTTAAAGCCAAAAGCGGTTTATAAATTTTCATATTATTCTCATGATTATTTATGCGTATAACTAAAATAAAAATATAATGATTTTTAGATTTAAAATAATTTTTTAAATAATAATTAATCCTCCTATAAATACAGTAAAATAAAATAATTAAAATTTTAAAATAAAAATAGTTTATAAATTTAAAAAAATAAGGCGTAAAAACCCAAATTTTAAATCAATAAAATAGTTAAAAAACAGAGAAAACAAGATTAAAAAATGTCATGGTCAACTCCTTAAAAAATGGAGTCCTACCACCAGATTACCGCGAATTAATTTAGGGTGGTAGAACGAAAGGGGGTTAGCAGACTGGCCTCGTAGAACCAGCACGCGCGGGGCGTCCCCCTCCCGTCCTACCGCAAAGAAAAGGGGACGCAAGGGTCTAACGACTTATAGTAGAACTATAATCCGCCACGAGGTTACGGTCTGCTAAAACCGTCTGGCAATGTAGGCCAGCAACGGAATAATAATCGGTGATTTTAAATACGTCAATTTAATATTTAAAATATTTTTGATTTAATAATAAAACTAAATAGATTTTAAAATAAAAATATTATTATTAACTTTTTATTTATATTCGATGAGAAAAAATAATAAATATAGAAATATTTTGCCAGTTCCAAAAAGGAACTTGATTGTTAAGATCTATTTTTGTCGTTTTTATAGAGATAAGAATGGAACGAGTTGTCATCACAGGTATGGGAATTAATTCTTGTATTGGAAATACATTAGAGACAGTAACCGAGTCCTTAAAAGCAGGCCGCTCTGGCATTCGCTATAACGATGTCTATGCAAAACTGAACTTTCGAAGTCATGTGAGCGCCACTGCCGAAATGGATTTTGAAAATATTGATCCAGAATTAAAAAAACACATGGGCGTTTGCGCGATGTATGCCTACAACTCGGCACTCAATGCACTACAACATGCCAAGCTTGATGTAAATGATATTGCCAACAACTCAAAATATGGCGTGATTGGGGGAACAGGCGGCACCTCAACAGCGTCTATCATCGACATGCTGCACACCCTAAGAGAAAAAGGCGCAAGCGAGGTATCACCCGATTTAGCGCCACGCTACCTAACAAATACCATTAGCGCTAACCTATCGCGTGCTTTCAACCTCAAAGGCGTATCTCAATCCGTTGCGAGTGCCTGTGCGACTTCAGCCGATGCAATCGGTTATGCATATTACCTTATTGCCGCTGGTAAACAAGACCTCATGCTGGCAGGTGGTGGCGAAGAAGATCATTGGTCGCAAACGGCAATATTCGATGCGATGGGCGCATTATGCTCCAAATACAACGACGCACCTGAAACCGCTTCACGCCCATATTCAGTCGATAACGATGGTTTTGTGATTGCTGGCGGCGGTGGCATGGTGGTTTTGGAGTCTTTAAGCCATGCCCAAAAACGCGGAGCAAAAATCTTGGCAGAAGTGGTTGGGTACGCTGCCAATAGTGATGGTGCTGATATGGTGGCCCCGAGCGGTGAAGGCGCGACCCGTTGCATCAAACTGGCACTCGCAGAAGCCAAACAAAACGGCTCTGAAACCATCGACTATATCAACACGCATGGTACTTCAACGCCAGCAGGAGACATTCCAGAACTATTAGCCATAGAAAGAGCTTTTGGCAGTGAAAAAGTACCGCCGCTCAGTTCAACCAAGTCGATGACTGGGCATAGCTTGGGGGCAGCAGGCGTACACGAGGCTATTTATTCTATTTTAATGCTGCAAAATAACTTTATTGCGCCGAGTATTAATATTACCGAACTGCGCGAAGAAGCTAAAAAGTTCGATATTGTCCAAACAAGCCGAGAAACTGAACTCAAAACAGTGATGAGTAATAGCTTTGGTTTTGGTGGCGTAAATACTTGTCTGGTTTTTAGAAAATGGGAAGGGTAATTTAAATACGAAATATATGTGGGCGTGAGAAAAAGAATAAAATAGGTGGCCCATATAGTTTTATAACTAATGGAAATTTATGGTTAAATTGGTTTATATTTACTTTCTTTAAATAAAAAATTAATAGAATTATGAAAAAGCTTTTGGTTTTAGTTATGGCTGTCTTAAGTTCACAAGTTGGTTGTGCCCAAAAAACTGACAATAAAACAGAAATGAGTATTCAAAACTCTAACTCTATTGTTATTCAACAATTAGACCAGTTTAAAACACAAGATCATTTTGCTGGAGATGGACAGCTATATACAGGTGTTCAAGAGCCTGCATTAGCTATAAGTTTAAATCGCAAAGTTGCTGATACTGCGCAAGCTTTTATTGCTCTCTATCAACAAAAGAATGAACCAACTAAAGCAGAACTTTTACATGTCCTTGCTCATGGAATCAGTCAAATCGATCCTGATACGCTTGATACAGAAGATCGAGAACAAGTGGCAACAACATTTGAAAGTTTTCTTGATATTGTAGGTCTAGAAAGTTCAGAAGGTATTTTAAATAAATGGGTATACGGTGAAGCAATAGGTAAGTTATTAGAGCAGGATCAACATTAAGTTTTAATACTTTATTCTAAATTTTAAGCATTTCTTTAGTATCTGAATCACCTACATTGACAGTTTGTTGGAACCATTTTTTTGCAATTGTATGTCTTTCTAAGTAATTTCTCTATTTATATATATTTATGAATTTCATTAATTTGAAAATTGGTTTTATTTTATTGATTTTTAATAATAAATTTAAATTATATTTCGGTGTTTTATAGCAATTAAAAATAGTTTGGATTTACTGTTTAAATACTCATTTAATAAGTAGGTAACGTAAAAATAGCATATTTAGACTAGTTACATTTTGAAAATGAGTATATATAGACAGATTAGTCTTTTTTTAATTAAAATAGGGCTTAAATATAAGTTTGATTGATAATAAAAATGCAGATGAGTGTGTCGAGTATATTGGAACGTCTAGGCCTTGTTTCACAAAATCGTGCTGTTCATATCCAATTCTCAAATCAGTCTTTAAATCAGCAAGTCTTCTTGCAACGTATTGAAGGCGAACATACCCTTAATCAGGGTAGCGTTGCTGAATTATTGTGCCTGTCTACAAATGCGCATATTGCATTAAAACAATTTATTGGCTGTCAGGTTGCCATTGATCAGGTCACTGACATGGGCCAATTTTTTAGAACGACAGGTATTATTACCGAAGCGAGCCAAGGTCAAAGTGACGGCTCACTCACCATTTATAATTTAACTTTAAAAGACCCAACTGCACTCTGGCATAAACGCCGCAATAGCCGCGTATTTATGAATAAAAGCGTGCGTGATATTAGCGAAATTCTATTTAAAGAATGGCAAGGCAAAAGTCCGTTATTTGCTTCAAGCTTAACCCTTGATACATCTGGCTTAACCAAAGACTACGATGTGCGTCCATTTGTGATGCAGTCTAACGAAAGCGATTATGACTTTT
>NZ_JBIUCS010000035.1:0-32125 GCF_044538485.1 Acinetobacter sp. ABJ_C5_2
CTTTTAATCATATTAAGCAAATAAAAGATAAGCTCAATAATTAAAAAATATTGAGCTTATTTATGATCCATAAAAAAACCTATTAATTCACTCAGAATATAACTTAAAGTAGATCACAATTTAAAATAATAACAATTTTAAAATTACATAACTTTGTAATAAATTAAAAAAATAAATAACATTTTAATAAAAACTAAAAACTTATTTTTATAACTTTAATTTTATACTCATATTTTATAAAAAATTAATAAGGAGATAGAAATGCCAAAATACTTACTATTAGCACAAAAAATTTCTAAAAATATTAAACAAGAACACAGGAACAATCATCTGAAGAACTTAAATAATTTAATTATAGAAATAAAAAAAGCCATTACGGGTACAGAGTTGAAGTTTTTATATAATTTTTTTGATTTCGGAGGTTCTCTTCTTAACTTTCAAGAGGAACTACCTTTTAGGTTCGATATTAGTTTGATTCCTCACTATAAAAGCGAAGAAGATTTTATTTTATGGTTAGCAGATTTCATTGATCGAATCACTATCGATACAAGTAAAGGAGATTACACAATAAAAAAGAGGTTAGCCATTCCCAGCTCTATTGTTGAAAAACTGATATGTAGACCTTAACCATATAGCTACTTTTAATAAATAAAAGCATAAAAAGAACTGCCTTGCTTATCGGCAGTTCTTTTTATATTTAAGTGATGACTACTTGATTTCTAAGGTTCTTGTCGAGGTGCAGAATTCATGTCATGTCTAACTTTGCTTATATTTTCATAAATAACTTTACGCATTCTATTTATTGCACCTAAAGGTTTATGCTCAGGTAAAGCATGCCAAGGCGTAAAGGAAAGATTTTCACAAAATTGATTCTGTTCAGGCGTATCAAAGTTTTGCTTTGGAATACGAATAGTCGCCACTTGATAAAAAGGTGCTTCTTTTTCTTTCCATTCTGTCATTGCATCTTCAACTTGCATTTGAGTTGAAGTTCTTGGTTGTATTAAAAATTCCATACAAACCTCTTGCTTCTGCAAGCTATCTTTTAAAGCCTCTCTTAAAAAATTATGGTTTGGATGATCAGGTAGAGCTGTAGACACCGCTGAACAATTTCTTACAGAGTACTTAACAGCTTGACGGTTACTATCCAAACCGAGTTGATAGGGCACCATAGACCAGTAGCGTGCATATAAAGGATTAGAAATTTTAGAATTACGCGCTCCTAAGGCATTCATTGTTCCTTTAAGTCCTAAAGCAAACGGAATATGAAGCTTTCTAAAAGTACTTTCACTATTAATATCATGTATAAAAGAAAGATATCTTTGCCCATCATTCACAAAAAAGACTGGGTGATTGATCATGATAAAATCTTGAGTTGTGGCGTCTTTTTCACTTTCTAAAATTTTCTCGCCGGGTACACCTAAAACTTTTATAGCCATGCCGCGGGCATCTTTTTCAATATCCGCTTGAGAAGCATCCTTGGATGCATTCGAAAAGCGAATCCATGCCTCATAGCTTTTATCGGGAACAAATACACCTTTTGCGAGTTGAGTTGGAATATTTTTAAGTACATGAAACTCGGCACGAACACAGCCATGTGCTTTCGGATGTGCATCTCTTAAGGCTTTGCCAGGTGAGTATTCTTTTCGGATAGATTCTTCAATAACTGTCGATATTTGTTGTGCTGTCAGCTTTTCATTTGGCTGAAGTTTTTCACCCAAATACGTGTCTGGCTCTGGGTAAGATTTTGCAATACTAGAAGAAATAACAGTAGGTTTAGTATTCTTATAAAATGCGTTATCGTTGCAACCACTTAATAATAATAGCGCTGGAGTAAAAATAAGTAATACTCTAAAGTGCCTTAACTGAGAAAAATTTGGCATTCATTGCTCCTTATTGCAAAGTCCACTTTAGAATTAAAATAATGTGTTATTTTCATATTATTTTAAAGACAATAAGAATTATCTACTGTTAATAGATTAAACTCAATTGTTACTTATCTGAACAATATAAATAAAATTATTATTTAATATAAAGCTTCTTAAAACCATTAAGAGCAATATGACATGATAAATAATTCAGAAAATGTACAAAATAATTCTACTGTTTCACCTTATCCAATTACTCAAAATATACTTATTGATCGATTCAGCCCAAGCTATTGGAGAATAGATGGCCCACAAAGCATGTCTTTTGCCATTACCAATTATGGCAATGGTTTTGAAGCATCTTTCCGCTCACGCATGACCACAGACTTAGCTGGTATTAGTTGGGACTCTTACGACTCTAAAGATCATAAATTGCTAGCTTATGAAACCAAGTATAGCTATTCGGGTGTGGTTTGGGACTTTGACATAGAGCTGTCACCCTCTATGCCTGTTTTAAATAATGAGTCATTAACCCCAACTTTAACGGTTTACTATAACGATAATGGGGTAGATAAAATTGCGTATATTGTCTTATTCAACTACGCGAATACTCCATCTTCAAGATCTGCTCATATTCATATTAACTGGGATACAGTCAAAGCAGGTTTTTCGGCCACAGATAGCTTTCCGGTTACCAATATTCAGCGAATTTCATTTTCAGCGTTTACAAGTAGCTATAACGCACACTCATCATTGCCTTTAAATCAGGCGGAAGATGGTTATATTCGAATTACCAACTCAGTCGTCACAGGCGCAAATGCCCAGTTAAATCTAAGCCGAGTAGTTGTACCTCAGCATAATTATGGTTTATGTACCAGCTATGACGACCATTACGATCTGAATCCACAACGAATCGTCGATAACATGACTGCTTTGGGATATCACGGTTTTATTAACCATTATTGTGGTATGTCGCACTATCCGGAAATGATCTGGAGAAGTGATATTAATAGATTTCAGATTCCAGACACCTTAGTGACTGGACAAGATGTTGTTAACCCATGTACCCGTAAATGGCATGAGAAATATGCCCAAGCGCTGCATAATGCAAATATGCAACCCGTTTTTGGGGTAAGTTTTGAAATGTATTCGCTAGGTGCAAATGAGTTCTGGGCACAGCGTGACTGGAATAGTAATTTGGGTAAAACAGGCTACCAGCCTCCAAGTTATTTCTTCAGTTTAAGCGATCAAAATGCTTTGGCATATTTACATAAAGTTTTTATTGAGTTTGCAGATACCTTAGTGACGGGCGGGTGTGATGTCAACATGCAAATTGGTGAGCCTTGGTGGTGGTACAACACGGATACGAACTTACCATGTGTCTATGACTATCCAACTAAGTTAGCTTTTAATGCAGATACAAGTTTATATGCGCCGGACTTAGGAACAATTTATGATGCAATGAATAAGACTGGAACGCCATACGATGAGTTTAAGTCATGGTTACGAAATAAATTAGGACAAACATGCCAAGATATTCGAACAGCGATCAAAGCAAAATATTCAAATGCTCAAGTATGCCCATTAATCTTTTTCCCATCTATTCGCTCCCCAATACAAACCTTAGCAACTTATATTAATTATCCAAGCGAGCATTATTCATACCCTCATTTTGATTACATTATGACTGAAGCCTATGATTGGCTTCTAGAGGCTAAATTAGATTTAGCCCATCAGGCTGTTTCACAAATACCAACTCAAGATTTAGGCTATCCTGCCAATAAAGTTGCTTATTTATCGGGGTTTGTACCAGATGCATCTATTGCTTATATCTATGGGTTTGATAAAAACAAACCGTATCGCACACCAATCTGGCAACGGATTTTTGGGGATATGAAAAACAATGTGTCTCTAGGGCTAATGAAGCAATTTATCTGGGCATACCCGCAAGTGATGTTTGATTCAATTACAATCGATACTACTCAAGCTCCAGACGGCTTCTTTGTTGAAAATACGCTCTATACACCTATTAGCGATAACACACCATATCCACCGGATATTTACCTATAAGTAAATATAAAGTGTTTTAATATAAATGATTTGATCAGAGAAGCTTCTTAACATAAGAGGCTTCTTCTTTTGAAACACGGGCTTGCTTAGACGTATCTGACTGGCTATGCTGTGATGGATTGCTATGAAAGCCAATTTTAATTTAAGCAAAATTAAGCTCTTGTATTAGCGTTACATTATCTATTTTGTTCGAATATAAATACCGAATGATATAAAGGAAACCCAAAGATGAAATCTCGTGCAGCTGTCGCCTTTGCCCCAGGAAAACCTTTAGAAATTGTTGAAATTGATGTTGCACCACCCAAAGTGGGAGAGGTTTTAATCAAGATTACCCATACTGGTGTATGTCATACCGATGCTTTTACACTGTCTGGTGATGATCCGGAAGGTGTTTTCCCAGCAATTTTAGGTCATGAAGGTGCAGGGGTGGTTGTTGAAGTCGGTGAAGGTGTAACGAGCGTTCAACCGGGTGATCATGTTATTCCGCTTTATACAGCAGAATGTAAAGAATGCTTATTCTGTAAATCTGGAAAAACTAACCTGTGTGTTGCTGTACGTGCCACTCAAGGTAAAGGCGTTATGCCGGATGGCACCACACGTTTTTCATATAATGGTGAGCCGATTTACCACTACATGGGCTGTTCAACCTTTAGTGAATATACTGTAGTTGCTGAAGTTTCTTTGGCTAAGATCAATCCTGAGGCGAATCACGAGCAAGTTTGTTTACTTGGATGCGGCGTGACGACTGGTATTGGCGCCGTGCATAACACAGCGAAAGTACAAGAAGGTGACTCGGTTGCGGTATTTGGCTTAGGTGGTATTGGTTTAGCTGTTGTACAAGGTGCACGTCAGGCAAAAGCGGGGCGTATTATTGTAATAGACACTAACCCAGATAAATTTGAACTTGCTAAACAGTTTGGTGCTACAGATTTCTTAAATCCAAAAGATTATGATCAACCTATTCAACATGTCATTGTAGAAATGACAGGCTGGGGCGTAGATCATTCATTTGAATGTATTGGTAACGTCAATGTAATGCGCTCAGCTCTAGAGTGTGCACATCGTGGTTGGGGGCAATCCGTTATTATTGGTGTAGCGGGTGCAGGCCAAGAAATTTCGACTCGTCCATTCCAGTTAGTGACAGGCCGTAAATGGTTAGGTACAGCATTTGGTGGTGTAAAAGGGCGCTCACAGCTTCCAAAAATGGTCGAAGATGCTATGAAAGGTGAAATTCAACTTGAACCTTTTGTAACGCATACTATGCCTTTACAAGACATTAATACCGCTTTTGATTTAATGCACGAAGGTAAATCAATCCGTACAGTCATTCATTTCTAAATGAAATAAAAAAAGGGCTGTGATTCAGCCCTTTTTTACGCTTCATAGTTTTACATTTTAAATAGCATTACCACATATGTCAGTTGTACCTGGTGGATAAATAAACTGAAGATCATCTCGGTCAGTTATAAGTTCACTAGATAGCTCTTGACCAAACAAGTGTTCTGAAAAAACACCTGCGCTACTAGACATCATGAAACTAATATTTGCTAGTGGAGCAGGTAGATTAGATTTATAACCCAAATCAATCCCATTTAAAATAAAGCCGACTTGCTTAGTTGTTTGGTTGATATATATTCCTAGACGCTGATAATCATCTACATTTAAAGCTACTTTTTTAGAATCATAATAACTAAAAACAGGACCATTAAGATTGCTCAAACGATAAGTTAACGAATAGTTAACATTAGGTGCAATTTTCTTAAAATCTGTAGTATAAGCTCCTGAATTAAACCCATAATGTAATCGAACTGTATATCGGTTATTTGTAGTGCCAGTAATGAAAATAGTTGAGATATAGTTGGACTTATCTAAATCTATCACTGGAACCTTAAGCTGCATTTCTAATGCAATTATGCCTTTTGTAGGTAATAAAAAATCACCTATGTCATTTGTTGAATTAAGCTTATTTTTACTTTCGGCCACATATTCTATAAAGGGATATTGATCTTTAGGAATTGAATCTATGATAAAACCGAACTCTTGATCTTTAATCAATGGAAATTTTTTGATAGGAGTATCATCTTCTATATTTTGTATATTCCATAAATCAAAATCCTCTTGATCGGCATCAAAATTATATTGGCAGATTTTACGATGAGTAAGCTGCACTTTTTTAGGTGAGTCAGATACTTCTTGTTTGTTAGCTAATAAGATTTGAGATGTCGATGTACTATTTTTCGATGCCGTAATAGGTAAAAGATCGACACTCAAACTAGGAGTGCTATACTTTGCTGCCCAGACTAACATAATGATACTACTGGCAAATAAACCCATTTTTTTCATAATTATTCCTAATAAATATAAAATTTAGAAAGTTTTAATGAAGTAAAATCTATAATTAGTTTTTTATAGTTTTTATTTTTTAAATTTTCTTTTGTTTAGGAACGATCGAATATGATTAATCATATTCGATCGTTACAGTTGCCATAGCACGAACTTTACCTGCAGTCACATTTGTTGCTGTTTGATAGTAGCGGGCAGTCATTGGTACATTATATTGAAGTGTCTGATTAGAAGACACTGTCCCTAAGGCTAATTTGTCACCTTTTTTGATGACCTGATTTTTATTTTGATAGTTCCAAAGTAATTGTACGCCCACACCATTTGCTTTTTCAGATGTGGCAGCCGTATTTGCCAGTACTTGGCTATTTGTGCCATCTTGTGTAAAGTCGTAACTTAAACTAATAACATTTTTCTCTTCATAACCCGTTGGGCTTGTACCACCATTACATAGAATATTCATATCAAAAGTTTGTTCGCCTTGAGTGGAACCAACACCTTTAAACCCCGCCTTTGTAACGGTTGGAAGCTGTACAACTTTATTAATGTTACCTTGGATTTCACACGAAGATGAAGCAATGGTAATTGCATCAGCATTCACAGTACTTGTTAAGAAAGGTTTATTTGGATAACCACGAATATAGTAACTACTATATCTGCCTGGTACTAAAGTCCCTGAACCTGTTTGTGGAGCAATTTTAATGATTTCCACCACAAAATAACCTGGTGCTAAAAAACGATTACCCGATATCCCACCACGTTGATAAGGGTAATAGCCCGAGAAATTAGTATTATTTTCGGCTTCACGGTATAAGCGAATACCAATTCCAGGAATATTGGTAGTATAGATGCTATTACCTAAAGAACTTAATGGATAAGCTTGCGTTAATTCAGCAATTACGACATCTCGGCTATCACACCCTTGCGCTAGAGTGCCTTTATCACTAATAGGAAAAGTCGCTTTTCTTAAAATAGCACCAACTTGATCGGTAGGTCTTACAACAACACGACCCACAGCCATAAGAACATCATTGTCTACATATTTAGTTATAACGCACGAAGCATTCGCTTCGCCATACATCCCAAAGCCAGCAGTAAATAGAGCACCCGTTAATAATATTCTTTTCATTTGCAGACAGCCTCCGTCATTACCACGCTTTGTTGCTTGTTTTGCAGCTGGTTACTTACATTGTACTCAACCGTACAACGCTCATTGCTTTCATCACCCCATTTTACATAGAGGCGGTCTTGAGCTTGTGGGGTACGTAAGTAAATCATACTACCTTGTGCAACAATACCTACAGCTTCGTCTTTTTGGTTAAAGACTTGTGCAGCAAACGGTAGACTGTTGCCATCTACAGTTTTACTTTTAATATAAACCGCATAACCAGTTTTGGTTGCAAAGTCTACTTTAGCAATTGCGCCAGCAAATGGAGCAATACGTTGACTAGTTTCTTCAAGTTCTACTTTGCTAGACATTTCTTGAGGGTCAAGCGTAATGTCATTAAGACGGTATGGAGTAACATAAGGAACTACCGCATAACCTGCTTTATTTACACTTAGACCAACCGTATTATTTACTTTTGCTCCAGCTGCATCAGGTGCGTGTACAAGTACCATTGTTTGACCTTGTTCAGGGCCAAATAACACACCTTCTGAGTGAGCAACAATACTACCGCTTAAGCTCACCATTGCTTGCTGATAAGAGTCAGCTACGCTATAAGAACCACCAACAGTTGTATAGTTAGTACGATAACGACCATTTACGTTAAACGATGGGTTTGTATAGTCTTGATGCGACATAGAAGCACCGTAACTAAAGCGATCACCCACCATACCACTTGCACCCACTGTACGACTATCTTCAGATGCAGTAATGTTGACATTGACTGAGTTCTTCTTGAAGTTCATTGGGAAAGACAATGTCATTAAGTACTGAGTATCA
Organism: Acinetobacter sp. ABJ_C5_2; assembly: GCF_044538485.1. Lineage (NCBI taxonomy): Bacteria > Pseudomonadati > Pseudomonadota > Gammaproteobacteria > Moraxellales > Moraxellaceae > Acinetobacter > Acinetobacter sp. ABJ_C5_2. The sequence goes on from NZ_JBIUCS010000035.1 coordinate 8,221, forward strand.
CGTGATTGAGTATTTGAACCATATTCAACTTGACGGTTAATCGCAGACAAGCCATAAGTTAAGCCATGGTAATTGTTGCTATAACCAATTTGATACTGTTTAGTCGTTTCGCTACGGTTCCAATAATCAACCCATGAACCTACCATATAAAAGTTACCCCAACCCTCAGGAAGACCTTGGTTTAAGGTAATTTGGAATTCACTACGTTGGCGACCAGCAGAATAGGTATTTATGCCTTTGTCTTCTAAATCACGAATAAGAAGAGCATCACGCAATCTATAGAAGTTTTCAGTTGAGTAGCGATAAGCAGCAAGTGTTAAATTCGTATTGGTTGGAGTAATTAACTTACTATAACTTAAACGGAAACTTTGCCCTGACTGGGAAGCTTGCTTTTCAAAGTCAGCTTCAGAGTGGGTAACGTCAAATGCAATTGCACCAACAGGTGTTGCAAAAGCGGCACCTAACAATAAAGCTGTATAATTTTCAGAAGCCTGAATTCCGGTATAACCTGTTAAATAGTTGTTAATACCTTGTTGATATTTACCCTGAACAACCCACGGATTAAGATCAATATCACGGTCACGGAATTGACCCACAGTTAATGAGTAACGATTCATACCAGGACGTAACATCTGTACAACAGATGCATAAGGCACAGCAAATTTTTGGATCTCACCATTTGCTTCAATAACAGTAACTTCAATCTCACCACCAAAACCAGTAGGGTATAGGTCGTTAATTTCAAAGTTACCCGGTGCTACTGTTGTTTGATAAATAAGTTGACCTTGTTGGCGAACTTCAATTTTTGCATTAGTTTTAGCATTACCACGAATACGTGGAGCATAGCCAAGCATACTATTCGGTAACATTCGATCATCACTTGAGAAATCGATACCGCGATAGCCATAAGAGTCAAATACTTCGCCGTTGGTAAAGCTATCCCCAAGTGTTAACACACCACGATATTTCGGGAATGCTCTCTGTAAGTAAGTACTTGTTTCTTCGTAACTTGATTTAGACTGATTTTCCGCAGGGGTATCTTGCCACTGCCACTGACCGTTATGACGTAATTGCCAGCCACCTAAATTTAGTCCGGCAGTGATTCCCATAAATGCATTTGACGTTTCATTTCTGTCATTAGAATGAGTAAACGTCTTATAAGCACTACCACTATAAGATAAAAAGCCTGCATTAATACCACGATCCCATACACTTGGGTCGACATAACCTTGCGCATTTTTTTGTAATGCAACTTGCGGAATTGAGATATCAACACGTAAGCGAGAGTTATCAAACTCATAAAATGCGTTTTCTACCCATTCTTCGATTTTATAGCAAGTATTATTTTCTTTTTGAAGGGGAGCATGCTTAGTCAAAATCTCTTGTTTTACGCCGTATTCAAGAAGATTCATTCCTGTAAAGCAAGTCACTGCATTTTGCGTTGGATCTACAGCTTTAAAGACCATACGGCGTTTACCAAACCATTGACCATTTACATATACGTCAACGTTGTATTCACCAGGTAAAACAGGGTTGCCATATTTAAAGCGAGAAATATCAACTTTTTTTGCATCGCCAATTAAAAAAGCAGAATCAAACTCAGCTTCCACAGGAGCACTCGCAGCTGTTTCTTCAGCGTGCACGAATACAGGCATTGTCATTGTAACAACACCAGAAGCCAAGTAATAACAAATATGGCGTTTTAATAATTTATAAGATTCTTGCCGTTTTTTTGGCATAGCTAAGTCCGCCTACTCACATAATAGGTGCTTAAAATTTATTAAAAATATAAATCTGATTATTGAAGTTTTATTGAGTGTTCGACTCGACCACCGTAGTCATTCACATTAATAAAACTCATATCCTGAAGATTGCCGTTCTTAAGCTGAACAGATGCATCAGAAAAAGGCTTAACCATGAGCCCTTCAGGTAATAAATCAACTTTTTTATCACCCACTTTCTGAAAAACAGAAGTCATCGTGATATGAAAAGGTGTTGGATTTTTTACCGTTAAGTTTTGACCAGATTTAACCCATTGAAGCTTATCTGCTGCTAAGTTCGCGTCATCTTTAATCGAAGCTGGACGATAGAAGAATTTAATACGTGAACGAATGGCTAATTGCAGAAAATTATCAGGTGTCGTATCTGAACTTTTTGAAGTTGGTCTTGGAGGAATATCCAAAACGTTTAACCACAAAACAGTTTCTTGCTTCTGATTTAACTGAGAAGCAGTGGGTAAAGCAGTGATACGGAAAGTCTGACTTTTTGTTGCTTCAACACGAGAAATTGGAGGAGCAATCATAAAAGGAACTTTTGATTGATCCGGAGTACTTTTTGGGTCGCCTTCATCAATCCAAGCTTGGACAAGAGCTGGTTTTGAACCGTTATTGCTAACTTGTAGCGTAACTTCTCGGGCATCTGATGGATAAATTACACGAGTGCCATGAATTACAATTTCTGCATGAGAGGCAGGTGCGGCTACCGCTGAAGCAAATGCCAAACCTAACAAAAAATTATAACTGTTCAATTTCATTTCAGGAGTCTCAACCAGGGAAGTTCGGGAAAGCGTTACACAAAAATAGGGCCTCTATACGAATATAGAAACCCTACCATCCATCAATTATTGATAGATAATTGTGTATTGAACAGAAGTGTTCACTTTACCAGCAGTAGAAGCGCCAGTTGCATAGTATTCAGCATAGTAGTTAAGGTCTGCACTACCAGCTTTAGCAACGTCAACCCATTGAGAGTTTGCTTGAGCGCCATTTGCACCAGCAGCAAGAACTGGGATTACTTGGTTGTTGCTACCTAAAAGTTGAACGTTAACGTTTTTAGCACCAGTAGCGTCTTGGTTAAGTAAACGACCAGTATTGAAGTCAACCGTTGCACCTGGTTCGAAGTAAGTCGCAACTTTACCTTCTGAACAGTTAGCTAATTTGATTTGGAAAGGAGTACGGCCAGCAACGTTACCAGCAGCAGCTAAAGTTTGTTTAGAAACAGTTGGAAGAGTAACTGTGAAGTCTTTACCAGCAGGTGTAACGATGTCACAAGTTTTGTCTGTTACTAAACCATTAATTGTAATTGTACCATCAGCAGCTTGAGCGTTCGCAATCCCTACAACTGAAAGAGCAGCGATCAAAGCAAGTTTTTTCATAGTGTTTTCTCAAAAGTCTGGATAAAAGTTTAATCTCTTACTTTTCCAGAAGTTGGCATCTTGAAAAGTAATGCGGCGATACTAACACTTTTTAAACAAAATGCAAACTTCATCACACTATTTTTCCATAATAAGAAAAATTTTTGATCTTTTGATTTACAATAATGAATACTATTTTTGAGATAAATTACTGTTTTTAATATTAAAATATAAATAATAGCCGGCTATAAAAACAACTGTAAAAGAACCAATACAATTAAGGGAAATTATTTTAAGAAAAATTTAATGAAGTGATTATATAGAACTATTTATCTTTGTGTTTGAAAAAACGTGAATAATTTAACATTTTTTAGAGAAAAGAGCGAATTTTTAATTTTGGCTAGATTGCCGTATGAAAATCGGAAATTCGCTCTTGAGCTATACCTATCTATTAAAGATAAATAAGACTTAGTTGATGTGAGCTATCAATGATAGTTAACGAGAACAACCTTTTTATTAGCACTTATGGTTTCGATACTCGTATCCATTTTTTCAGTATGTCTTGCTAAGTTGAAAACATTATCTTTGCTTAAATATTGAGTATCAATAGTCGTATTCAGAGTATTGATTTGAGCACACTCTTTTTCAACATTTATTGTAGAACAAGTATCTTCAACAATATTTCCTTTAATCATTATTGTGTTATTCGCATAACAAAATAGTGGGGAAGTGGAAAGTACCGCCAAAACTACAATTTTAAATATATTATTTTTCATTTTATATATACCTATTTATTAAATAGTTAATATAAGAGATACAATATTTTTTATTTAAAAACAATATGCAAATTCATTTTAATAAAAAATAAATAAATAACATGTGACCTATATCTCATTAATTATTTTATTTATATAAATAGTTATTGCTTTACAGGTATTTTATTAGAAATGATAACCAAATCACAATTTTACAGAAATAATGAATCTTGGTTGCTATAAAATTAAATTACTGATAATAAATGCTTTAATTAAAATATTCTTAATTTTTATAAAAATAAAGGGGTGAATCGAAATAATTTAACAATTAATATTATTTAATATAACAATATATGGTTGTCATAAGTTAATTATATAATTATAATTTCAGCTCCAAGTTTTTTGATAATTATATAAATTAAAATAAAAGGCTTTAATTAATAAAAATAATATTGAATACATTTTAAACAATAACTAAAGCTAGTTAGTATTATTAAATAAATTGTCATTGTATAGTGTTAAGCTGTAATGCTGCCTAAGGTCATACAGTTTGATTCTTAAATAAGTACATTAAGTGAAATTAAGACAAGATTAGTGCAATGAGATTTACAAAAAGAAAAATTATTTAGTTATCAATAAAATTTTTATTTAATTGTGTTATAATAAAAGTCTATATACTTTACAAGAACTTATAAATGAAACGCATACTAATTAGCTTGATTGGTCTATCATTATTTAACTTAGCTCAAGCGCAGGATTATCCAAATTATGAGGATGAAAAGAAATATCTGCAAATGTTAGAAAAAGTTTATCCACGGTTATCGGTGATTGTACATGGAAAACTGATACTAAATAGTGTAGAAAACGATATAAAAAGTCTTTCAGAAAAAGACAAAAGATATGTTTGTGATATGGCAAATGCAGCTATAACTGTTGATAAGATAGTTATAAATACACCAGTTCATGAATATTATTTTGAATCAACAAACTATCTGCAAAATTTCATTACAACTGATTCAGCAAAAATTCTTAAAGCAGAATTACAACTAACAGGATATAACTGTGTTTAAATTTAATTTTCAATTTTAATCGAAAGCATTGCATGACTAGATTCCCATCTAGTCATGCAATATATTTGACGTTGTTGTAGAGTTACCACCAAAACCCAAAGCTAACTTGAAGCAACAGAAGCAACAGAAGCAACAGAAGCAACAGAAGCAACAGAAGCAACAGAAGCAACAGAAGCAACAGAAGCAACAGAAGCAACAGAAGCAACAGAAGCAACAGAAGCAACAGAAGCAACAGAAGCAAGCGTACAATGAGAAGGACTTTTAAAATCAAAGATCTAAGTGTAAATTATAAAATAGTTCGTATAATGTATATTATGTTAAATAAGGTATGTAGAAATCTACCTATATAAGACTCTGGCTACTCTACGTTGTTGCTGCGCCGTTTATTCTTTACTCTGGTCAATTATTAAGCTTGTATCACTTTCTGCTGGGCCTTAACGCTTTTAATTACTTTGGCATAACCCTATTTCTAGTTTTAGCCAGAATAATTCTCAAAGCAGCCTTCTACAAAATGTAATTACACTTTTATATTTGCCCTAGCGAGCTGAGCTGCTTACCACATTCTAAATTCACGAGCTGTATTCTGGTTACTACTATCTACCGTAAAGATTATTTTGCTAAATCGCCTTTTGGCTACTAAAGTTATTAATTTGCTTAGGCTAAATTGCAATACACAAAAAATTTTCTATCTTATTGAAATTTATATAAATATTTTTAAAAACCCTCTTTACAGGCTCTTAAAAACTGATATAGTACGTATGTGCAGCTATTCTTTAAATTTAGCCTGCTGGTAGATCTCAAATAATCTAAACAATAGCTAAATCACAAAAAAATAAGATCCAACTCAAAGCTATCTTTTGACTTTTTCTCTTTAAATTTTTATTGAAGTGTCATATCTAATCTAAGCCAGATTTATACAATAATTTTTATAATTTAAATAATGGATAATTAAATATGGATCGTTTAAAAACTATTTTATTGATTACAAGTACCTGTTTAACCACAACTCTTTATGCCAAACAACAAGTCGTCTGTGTGTTTGACCCAATTGGTAAGTCGGGAGAGGCTTTTGCCTTAGCTAAAGACTATGCGCTTGAAGCCAAAAATTGGGGAGCTGATATGTCTTTGAAAGCATATGTTGATGAACGTGTTGCTGCTGAAGATTTAAAAGTTGGAAAATGTGACGGCGCAATTATTAGTGGTTTACGTGGGCGTCAATTTAATAAATATACAGGATCTTTAGATGCGGTTGGCGCATTAACAAATATGAAAACGGCGATTAATGCTTATAAGCTGTTGTCCTCACCAATGGCCGCAAAAAACATGGTGGTAGGCCCTTACGAAATTGCAGGTTTAGGGACTATTGGCCCTGCATATTTATTTGTAAATGATAGAAGTATCAATACTCTCGCTAAAGCTGCCGGTAAAAAAATTGGGGTATTTAAATATGATGAAGCCCAACCAAAGCTTGTGCAACATGTTGGAGGTCAGGCTGTATCGGTAGACGTCACCAATGCCGGTGCAAAGTTTAATAATCATGAAATTGATATTGTGCCCGCTCCTATTGTGGCCTTTAAACCTTTTGAGCTACACAAAGGTCTAGGTGAGAAAGGCGCTATCGTTCGTTTTCCTTTGACTCAAATTTCAGCCAACTTCATTATTCGTAAAGACCAGTTTCCAGCAGGTTTTGGACAAAAGTCGCGAACTTGGGTAGCTAGTCAACTCAATAGAACGTTTAGCATTATTGCCAAATATGAAAGTGATATTCCTTCAAAATATTGGATGGATATTCCTAAAAATGAACAATTAAATTATATGAAAATGATGCGTGAAGCACGTATACAGCTAACCAAGGCTGGTATCTATGACCCTAAAATGATGAATTTTTTGAAAAAAGTGAGATGTAAGGAAAACCCAAGTAACTTTGAATGTGCGTTAAATGATGAATAAACACTCAAAACATGTACACATCTTATTTTAAAAAGCTCTACCCTCAGTTATTCATTTCCTCGCGGGCTTGTTGTGGTGTTTTACCCGACCACTCTTTATAAGCCCGTGTAAATGGGCTGTGCTCGGCATAACCTAACAGTAAGGCTATTTCCACAATTTGTAGCCTAGGATCTTTTAAATACGACTTTGCTAATTCGTAACGGACAGTATTTAATTCTTTCCGAAAATTCGTGCCTGCCTCTGTTAAACGGCGTTGTAAGGTTCTACGTGAATAATTTAATCGCTCTGCAAGCTGTTCAATAGTTGGTTCGCCTTGATGAAGTAAGTAAGCAATCTGTTTACGAACTTGATCTGTAATTTCATCAATATGTGGCAGGCTTGCCAGTAACTTGTCGGCATGTTTTTCTAGTATGGCAACTAAAGCTGCATCGGAATTTTTAAGCGGTAGACTTAACATGTCCTTATCAAAACGCATAAGTGCCACAGGCTGTTCAAAAAGCACAGGACAACCGAAATACTCCTCATAAGGCTGAACATTTTCAGGCTGTTCATGAATAAAATGTATTTCTTTTAGTTTTTCTTTTCCTCGAATGAGGCTACGGCAGAATTGAACTATAACCGTACGGCCAGTTTCATCAGATAAGCCCCCGACTGTTTGATCGTCCGTGGTATCCCATGAAAGCTCTACATACTCTGGGTAAATATGTACAGATGCGGGTACCACGTCATATACGAGCCTTTGGTAGCGTTCAAATCTTTCTAAAACCGCTCCCAAATTTTCACACGCAAGAAATACAGAACCTAAAACGCCTAGATGTTGAGCTGTAATTGTTTGGCCCACATGTAAGCCAATGAAAGGGTCATTTAAATAATCTTTAGCGATAACAAGAAGACTTTCCCAATGATCAATATCTACGCCTTCCAAATGATTTGAATCTGCTTTAGGCCATGGTTCACCAAGAACCTTTTCTGGCTCATGTCCTAGCTTTTCGAGATATTCAAACAATAACTGAACATAGGTTTCAGGAATCCTTCTTCTATACAACGACTTATTCAATCCATTCATTTCGTATAGTTCTAATTTGGCGTTAAATATCAAGTAGTGTACTTAAAGCTTTTAAGCAAAAGCAAATAACTAAAACACCTGCTCAATCCAAATTTTGGCGCAAAGTGTCAAGTAATATGGCGGCTTTCATCAAGCCCTATCTCATTATTTTTCAGATGATAGCGTCATAGCAAATATTGAGCGAAACACGATGAATAAAAATCTAAAGAATAGGCCACAAACGCCACTAGATATTCAGTTTAATTCAAACGGCGTGAAATGCAGTGCCTATTTATATCGTCCAGCCACCGAGGTAGCTACTCCAATGATTGTAATGGCGCATGGTTTGGGTGGAACTCGCAGAATGCGTTTAACTGCTTTTGCCGAACGTTTTGTGGCAGAGGGTTATGCTTGTTTAGTGTTTGATTATCGCTATTTTGGTGATAGCGAAGGACAACCCCGACAATTGTTAGATATCCAAAGCCAGCTTGAAGACTGGAAAGCAGCAATTGCATATGCTCGTAGCCTACCAAATGTTGATAAAAACAAGATTATCTTATGGGGAAGTTCTTTTTCTGGCGGTCATGTATTGGCTACGGCCGCTCAGGATGCCCACATCTGTGCAGTAGTTTCACAATGCCCATTTACCGATGGCCTTTCTTCTAGTTTAGCCATGAGCCCTATAACTTCAGCAAAACTTACGGCTTTGGCTGTTCGTGACCGTGTTGCGGCTGCGTTTAGCAAACAGCCGCTTATGGTCAAACTTACAGGACTAGAGCATGAAACGGCATTGATGACTGCTCCAGATGCCTATTCGGGAATTATGTCTTTAGTTAAAGACGAACCTAACTACAAAAACTACGTGGCAGCACGTTTTGCATTGGACATTATCCGTTATTATCCGGGACGTAAAACGCCAAAAATTAAAGCCCCAGTTTTATTTTGTATTTGTGAAACCGATACAGTTGCTCCTGCAAAAGCCACACTGCGTCATGCCAAGCGGACACCTCACAAAGAAATAAAAACCTATTCATACGGTCATTTTGACATTTACACAGGTCAAGCCTTTGAACATGTGGTGAAAGATCAAATTGATTTTCTTAAACGTACTGTTCCAGTAGCTCAAGCTTAAGTTAAAGGACTTTAAAAATGGCGAAGTATGAATTAAAAGATAAAGTTGTGGTGATTACAGGCTCAACAGGTGGTCTTGGTCTTGCGATTGCTCAGGCATTACAGGCCAAAGGTGCAAAACTCGCATTATTAGACTTAGACCTGAGCAAAGTTGAAAGTCAGGCAAAACAGCTAGGTGGAAAAAGCATTGCCGCAGGTTGGGTTGCCGATGTCCGTTCTTTGGAAAGCCTAAAAACTGCTATGGCAGATGCAGCTACACACTTCGGTAAAATTGATGTGGTGATTGCAAATGCAGGTATAGGCTCAACGGAGGCACTAGAACATATGGCTCCTGAAACCTTTGAACGAACCATCGATATTAACCTGACTGGAGTATTTCGTACTTTTCGTGCAGCTATACCGTATGTAAAACAAACACAGGGATATTTACTGGCAGTGTCTTCAATGGCGGCTTTCGTCCACTCCCCATTAAACACGCACTACACTTCGAGTAAAGCAGGCGTTTGGGCTTTATGCGATAGCCTTCGTCTGGAATTAAAATATTCAAATATTGGCGTTGGTAGCCTTCATCCAACTTTCTTTAAAACCCCATTAATGGACACTATTCAAAATGACCCAGCGGGTAAAGCTGTGTGGAAAGGTAACTCTGGTATTTGGAAATATGTATCTATTGAAGAAGTTGTTTCGGGCGTAGTTGAAAGTATAGAACAGCGTAAAGATATGACGGTTGTACCTAAAATAAATACTCCAATTGCCAAAGCACCAGCATTGTTTAGAAATGTGATTGAGTTTCTAGGTTTCAACCGTAAACAGCTTAAACAGACCATGCAATTGGCAGAGAAAAAGCATCATTAATTTTAGGTCTTTTGGACACGGATGTTCTCGAGATAGCCGTGTTTATTTAATTAGCAGCAAAATTCTAATCATTAGCTCAAATCATAAGTCTAATGCATTAGCTACGTATACCAACAATGGACCATATGGTATTAACGAATATATGTAAAGGGTCTTTGGGCATTCTTATGATCAAGCCACTGTTTTATTATATATTTAGAAGTAGCACTACTCTCCACCTAATAACTTCTCACTATGAAAATTACATTAATACCAATATTGCTACTTTCCAGCTTATTCCTAACTTCTTGTAAGGCTTCGACAGATAAAGAAGACATTGATAACTATGTGAAAGTAGATCTCAAAAATTATGCTACTGACAATTATAGATTGATCATTGAAGCGAATAAGAATGTGAACAATGAGCCTGCTTTGAAAAACTCTTTGTTTAATAATTCCTATGTTAAGTTAGAAACAGCACGGAGCCTTTTAAATGAAGAATATCCAGACTGGATTCAAGGCTTAGATAAAAACGGTTATGACTATGATGACCTCAACACAATATGTTGGATGACGGTATTCATGGAAAACTACGTAAATAAAGTTGAAGGTCCATACAAAAGCCAACTTAAGGATGAAACCTTAAATGATGTTCACAGCCTATACGGTGAAAGACAAAAAATTATTAAGCTACGCGATAGCAAAGATAAGACTGCTCGAAACTTTGTAGAAGTATGTGAATAGATCATTATTATAAAAGCTTTGAATATTCAGGGCTTTTTAAATTGCTTTACAAAGATCGAGATATTTACATTATTATTGGTCGTATGGGCTGTGCATCCTGATAAATAAAACTATACAGCACTGTCTACCCCTCTTTGCTATCATTCCACCCCTTCATGAAAATAAGAAGGAATAGTTTTGGCGACACCATATATAACTATAGGCTGCCCTACTACTGGCGGTGGTCAAGTAATCTCAGGGAATAGTATGTTCCTGATTGACGGAATTCCCGTTGCCTGTGTTGGCGACAAAGCAACTTGCCCAACTCATAAAGTCGTTGCAACTATTGTCTCCGGTGATCCAAACATGCAGATCTTCGGCAAAGCCGCTGCTCGTGTTAATGATTCACTCTCTTGTGGTTGCAAATTACTGCCTCAACAAAACTTGGTTGTTCAAGACAATGGTGGTGCAGCATCATCGGGTGCAAAATCCTCATCAGCTCCAATGTCACAAAAACAGCAGACTACTGATAGTTTTAGAGAAGAAAAATATGAAAACTATTACATTGAGCAGTATAAAACTGATGTCTACATTAGCCATAAGGCTGTTCTTTTAGGTGATGAAGGTGTAACACCTCTGGATGGAGCTGTAAGCTATTTTCTAAACTACAAAGTTCAAGGCAAGGAACTATTTTTAAGTGTAGTTATTAATGCAGCTCCATTAAGTCACAAGGGAACTGTTTATCCTTTTGGGACCGCAATTGTTTCACGGGAAGGTAAAGAGATTGCCAGAACCAAGTTAAAAAGCGATAAAGGATATTGGCCAACAGATCAAAATAAGGCCCCTTTAGGAAGTTGCACTATCAAGTTACCAGAGCCAAATTTACAACTTGTTGATGTAGAGCTTGAATTAGGATATACCGCAGTGATTTCAGATACAGTGGGTTCTGTGCATCCAATGCCTCCTATTAAAAAATATAAGTTTTCCTTAAACTCTGCGGCGCGCAAGGTGTAAAAGTTATGAATAAATTATTAACGATTCTATTATTAAGTGCCTTGGTTGCTGCATGTAATAACCCTAATAGCACAACCAAAATCACCCAAGTGCAGAGTGAACAATCTAATAACCAAAAAGAAGCGTTAAAACCACTTGTGGCAGAGTTCAATGAAATTATGAACTCTCTTCAGACAGAAGCTGACATTACATCCACACAAGCAAAGTTGGAAAAACTTTTAAAGAAATTTCCAAATGACAATGATTCAAGCATACAAGTGCAAAAGTTGAAATTAAAAGTACTACTGCAACTAGGTTATTTAAATGAAGCCAATATTTTGGCAACAAAAATTCTCGCTTTAGATAGCACGGCAAGCATTCAAGAAACTCAGTGTCTAATTCAAAGAAAATTGCAAAAGCCAGAAAACCAAATTAATAGCTGTTATGAAAAAGCAGCTAAGCTATATCAGGCACAATACGAAAAATTAAGTAATGATAATCCACAAAAGCAATATGCTCTCTGGTCAAGTTACGCTGCCATGTACCAAGCTGGTCATACTGAATATAAGCAAAAGTTGAAAGCTATTGTTAATGCTCAAACCACTGAAGATGAGAAACATACTTTCAATACTATGTATGAAAACGTAGTGGATCCAGCTGTTATTAAAGAAATTCTTGAATCTATGCCATATAAGAAATAACCTCATTGAAGATCATTTCTTATATGGATATGTATTGAATAGCCTTAATTATTTAGGGCTTTTTTATTGCTTTTACAAAAATCGAAGCATCTGATTTAAGACTCTAAGCTGACTATATATTTCATTCATTAACCATATTCTATATCTCACGGCGGTTGTATATGCGTTTGGGTAGTTATTACTAATTTCAGACAAGCTTTTTATAATAAATCGCTGTGCCGTCATAGTTCCCATTTGAACTTAAGGCAAAGTTTGGAATGACACCCACGCGAACAAATCCAATTTTGCTATATAAAAGTTCGGACACATCGCCTTCACGTGTATCTAAGACAAGTAAGCGCAGCCCCTTTTCTCGTGCAAAATTTTCTAGCTCATTCATTAGTAGTGTTGCTATTCCTTGTTTTCTTGCTGTTGTTAGAACCATGAGTTTTTCAACTTCGGCTCTATGAACTCCGTTCTTTTTACTCACTAAGGATAATTGAACACTACCTAGAATTTTCCCTTCTTGAATGGCAATCCATAGACGGCTATTACCTTGTGCTAATTTATGATTGACCTCACGCCAATAATTTAAGACTTCGTTCTTTTCTATAGGAGCTAGGAAACCTATTGAAGCTCCGTTATTTACGGAATCTTCTAACAGTAGAGATAAGCCTTCTTCATAATCGCCAATTTCTTTTATTTCTAAAATTCCAATATTTTTCATATTTCTTCTCTAAAGTTATAAGGATGAATTGCACATGAAACTTTTATCCAAAGAATCTTACCTTATGAAGAATAAGTTAATAAAAACCTCTCAATATCACTAATCATTCTTTCTACATCTTCTTTGGTGAACTCATCATAATTCCCATGAGCAGCATTATTTCTTATATCTGCTAAAGCTGTAATTTGCTTTTGTTGTAGTTTATTGTAGACACCAGCTTTCGCTAAATCATCATTTAGCTGAGTTAATCTTTTTCTTTCAATATCTATACCATTATTCAAACATAGCTCCTTTATTGCAGTTTCTAAAACTACACCTGCAATTACAGCAGCTGCATTTTTATAACCACTTTCAAAAAGTGATTTAGCTTGTTCAAGCTCACTATCAAAAATTTCAGCCTGTACTATTTGCTTGAAAGTTATTAAAAAACCACTTTTAAAATCATCATATGCAGCGACTAAAACAGGCGTTAATCTTTTGATAACTCTTGTGTTTGTGTCATAACTTTGTGTTTCTTCAGATTGAATCAAGTCTTTAAAATGTATAGATTTTTCTCCACAAGCCAATATTATCAAGTTCTTTACTTTAACTTTCCATTCCAAAAATTTAGCATCCCCGTCTTCACCTAATGTTTCATAACTTCCATATTCATGGCGTTTTACTTTAGATAGGGCTTTTATTTCCCCCGCTTCTTCGATTAGTTTTTCAAAACGATTAAGAATCTTCTGGCTCATACACAGATACTCAAATATTAGTTGTTAAGAAATTATCTTTTTGTACACTTAACTTATCATGAGCTTAAGCTTTTCAAAAACACCTCTAATACCCTTTCATCAACTTCATCCCAACTTAAATGCTGAATGACGGCGCCATCGATCATATATAGAAAGAGTTTGGCATCGGTAAAAGAAGCATCGGGGTTAAGTGCTCTAAGCTGGCTATATATTTCATTGGTGAGCCATGTTCTATATCTCACGGCGGTTGTATAGGCGTTTGGATAGTTATTTTTCGTTTCAAAAATGGCTTTAAATAGCAGGTAATACAGCCCGTCTATATCTGCGTGTAAGTCATAGAGCTTTTTAAGCTTATCGTCTGCGCTGGTGTATTCGTCGTATTCGACCATAGAGACTACTTTTTCTTGTAGTCGTTCTTTTTGTACGATTAGACAAATTTCAATAAAGCGTTCTTTAGATTGAAAGTAGGTATAAAACGTCATTTTTGGAATACCAGACTCTTTTACAAGTCTGTCCACGCCGACGATATGAAACCCGTTGTAATGAAACAGCTCAATTGATTTATTTACGACTTTTAATGCACGTGTTGGGAGAGTTAAATTTTGCATATTTTTACCGTTATAAATTAAATTTTTGTTGTATATAAATGAGACATAAAAGCCTTCCACTTTTCTAAAAGTGAAAAAAAGGCGTAGCAAAGCCGTAAAGACTGTGCCGAGCACATCTCAAGTTTTAGTTGTTGATGAAAGTTTTAAGTAATAACGAGCTAAAGCCTGAAAAAGCCTTGCGGCGATCAAGCTGCGTTAAATGTTTTAAGCTGTGTTGTTATAGCTTTTGGCAATGGTTGCCAAGAAATTATGGATGTGCAAAGCCAACTCCTTATATAGGGAGTTCTGCCAGAGCATAAAATTTATGGTGGCAGAACGGAAGAGGGTTAGCAGACTGGTTAGACTCCAGCACACCCGAGGGTGTCCCTCTCCCGTCCTACCGCTACGGGAGGGAACTGGGAGTTTTCGCACAAAACTATTCCTCAGAAGAAATAATCCTGATGCGGTCTAATACGGTCTGCTAAAACCGGCTGGCAATGTAGGCCAGCCCGCAAATGGTAATCTCCAATATTTGAGGTGTCAATGTGAAATTGGCTAGAAATTATTTAAATAATTATTATTTTTCATTTAATTAGATAATTAAGGAAACTCTTAAGTAATATTTACAATCTACTTTTATATCATTAAGTTAAAGTTTAAAATTTCAAAAACTTAAAGACTGGTTTGGTTCACATCAACAAAGAATGAATTAATAAAAGTGAGCAATTACTCTTATGCCTAATCTAAGTATTCAGTATAAAATTATGACCTAAGCGACCATCTTACAAATTTGGCCGCGTCATATACTTAAAGTGATAAGAGCAAAAAATGACTCAAAATCAAGTTGAACTCGCAGAGACATTGTCAAAAGAATCTCATCAAGGTCAAAAGTATGGGCCTCATGATTACTTTGAGTACCATATTAAAGGTGTGGTCAATTCATTAATCGAGCATCAATTTTCAGAAATCTACATTATTACCGCCCTTCTCCACGATAGTGTTGAAGACACGCTTCTTACGCTAGACAAAATCGAAAGCTTATTTGGAAAAGAAATCCGCGATGCCGTCGATGCATTAACTAAGCGAGCAGATGAAACACGCGAAGAATATTTATTCCGTTGTGGTTTAAATCCAATTGCTCGAGTGGTGAAACTTCATGATGCAGCCTTTAATGCGCATAACTCACATAAGGACAATAATCACTCACGTGTCGATTATTACCTTCAAACCATGTTAGCTGTTTCAACGGCGCAAGATAAGTTGGGCTAAAGAGCCAAAATTACTAGGTTTATTAAATCTAAAACGAGTTATCTTGATTTTGTAACGTAATCAAGATCACCATAAAAAAGTCTCTTGCTCTAGCGAGCATTCACCATTTTGCGCATATATTTGCTCAATCCTATTTAACATTCATAAGAATTGAGCAAATTTTTGCGCATTCATGACTTACGGCGAAACTATCTAAGGGCTAAATACGCCCAACTTCTAAATAAGGAATCAGGTTTTTATCAAAATTTGGTCTTGGGTCACCCTCATAACTAATAAAGCCATGCATACCCGTTAAACGCTCACCTTTATAGAACTGATTTAACTGATAACGCGGGTCTTTATGGGAAAGCGTAAAACTCACCACACCAACGCCCTGTTGTTTTGACTGGTTATAGGCATCTTCAAGCATTTTATGATGCAAAGCTAAATCTTCGGGATGGCACATAAGCGTATGCAATACATGGTACTGAATAGAGTCACCCAGTTTAGGCAAACGCATGCCTTTAGTCATTGGGGTTAGCAAGTTATAAACGGGTCTAAGCACAGCTATGGCCGAACTATAATTTAAAATCTTGGTTTGCTTAATACTATGCTGATCCCATAAACCAAACATGCCCACCAGTTTTTCACCCTTAAAGTAAAGTGAAAAGTCAGATAGTTTCATCCCTGAAAAATACTGATGCCCTTGAGCAAGTTCTTCAAAGTCATAGGCAGGTATAAAGTTGTAAAACTCAGCCATGTCGCGAATAAACTGATTCATGGCTGGTACATGTTCGGATTTGGCGACACAGCTACGAATCTCTTGAACATTACTCTGTTTAGCAGCCTGCTTTAAAAAAGCCGTGATTTTTCGTTTTGCGCCAGTGCTCGTCAGGCTGAGTGTCTCTATAAGCCCTTCATCATAATAATCGGGCATTCCCGTTTTGCCCGTTTGTATAGCGGCGCGTGCAGCATGGTTATCATCAAAAATAATCATTTGGCTAAAGTTGGGTGCGTGCATGGTCTGTTTTACATGCTTGGCTAATACCTTCACCAGTGATTTACCCCGATAGCTATGATCTACCCGTAAGTCGCCAGCATATCGCAAGTTTTGAACGCTCCGATCGACATAACAAGGACGATAGCCATTGCTATAACAAGCGAGCTTCTTTTGACTCTCGGTGTCTTCAATCACGACATGCAGTTTATGCCGATAGACAATGTCAGACGCTCTAAAATAACTCGGTTCACGCTGAAAGCTAATTTGTATGCCTTTAGTGGTCATCGGAACAGCTATTAGGTCTCGTAAAGCCTCGTCATCTGCCAAAGTTGCTTCACGGGTAATCAGGGTATTGTCAGCAAGTGGTGGATTTGTTTTATTCATTATTCACCTGTTGTGCGGTCTGCATAGGAACCAAACTATTTAAACGCCCCATTTGGTCGAGTAGCTGATAAACAAACACGACTTCGTCTTGGTCATTTACGGTTTTTTGGGTTTGGGCATCGAGTAACTTTTGTTCGGTATTAAGCAAATCAAAAGTAGTTTTGGTGCCGACATCAAACTCTTTACGTGTATAGACAAAGGCAATAGACGCTGCCTCTATGGCATTTGCCAATGCGTCTTTATTTTGTCGGATGGTTTGAAGCTGCGCATAAGTAGTACGGGTACGTTTATTTAAGTCCAGTTCAAGGCTTCGTATTTTCTGATGAGCCAAATCGATATCAGCCTGCGCTTTTTTAACATTGGCGCGATTTAAGCCATCGTCATAGAGCGGTACATTAAGCTGCACCCCGACCATATAGTTATTACTTTCAGAACCAATATAACTTGCTTCATCCTGCTTTCCTGCACGACTAGTCAGCATAACCGTTGGCCACAGTTCCCGTTTAGTTAAAGCGTATTGTTTCTCAGCGGCCTGCATTTCATATTTAGCGCGCATTAAAGCCGGATGGTTCTTGGTTTGCGCCAAAATCTCATCTAGCCCATTCGGTATAGCTGGTAGTTGTTTAATCGCAACAAGGTTGTCAGGTGTTGTACCAGTCACTTGGTAAAACTGCGCTTCACTTACGGTCAAATTAGACTGAGCCTGTGTAATATCGGCTTGGCCTTGTGCAACTTGTGCCAAAACCTGAGCCAAGTCTGCACGGGTAATCATACCTACATCAAAACGGCGCTTTGACTCATATAAAGACCGTTGCAGGTTCGCCATGGTCTTTTGTCTAAGTTCTAAAATGGCTTTCTTTTTTAATACGTCGGTATAGACCATGACGGTATTTAAAATCGTTTCCGACCGTTGATCTGACAAGCCTTGGTGTTGGGCAGAAAGCTGACTCTCGGCAATATCTACCCCCAAACGATGCCGCCCAGAGGTATAAATCGGATAATCAGCCTGCAATTGCAAACTTCGGCCTTTACGGTTTCCTTCAGTTGGAAACATGACTTTTGGTGGCGTATCTATTCGTTCATAGTCAAGCTGCCCAACTAAATTGACTTTGAGCCCATCGCGCTGTTTAGCCTGTTCAAGCATAGCGGTAGACTGGTTTACGCTTAAACGGCTGACTTCAAGCTGACTTTCATGTCTTAAACTGGCAGACAACGCCTCGTCTAAAGTCATGGCATGTGTATTCGACACAACCAACACGCCTAAATACAAGGCGTGTCGAAGTGTTAAAAATCGAGTGTTAAGTTGCTTCATCCCCTTCATAGTTGTTCCAAACTATTGAGGGTGACTTTTTTGAGTGGCTCAGGTTTGATATTGCCTTCGATAATGCCATCAAACATGACCAGTTGCTTATACGCATTCCAACCATTATTGGCTTGGCGAATTTGAGGCTGGTCGAGCTGCCCTAAGTTTCGCGCAAGTTCATAATGGAAGTTTTGACGTAAGATACTGTCGATATATTCATTGCTAATGCTGTGATGAATTTCGCCTTCAAAAAGCACGCAATAAAATGGTTTAACTTGTTGTTGGGTATCAATCGCGAGTAAAGAAATCGCTTTAGATTCCGTTTCATTTAGCTGTGACAACAACTGTTGAGCGGTTTCAGGTGCAAGTTTCTCACCAACCAGATCTACACCAAAACGGCGGCCTTGGAACTCAAAACACGGAATTTGCTCTATAAAGCTAGTGACTTTTAAGCAGTCATCTAGACAGTAACGAAGCAAGCCATTACCCGAAGTAATGAGTGGGCTGACCACATCACCTTGTTTAAGCTGCCATGAAGGAACGATTTGACCTTGTTTCTCACCTTCTAAATATTCAAACTCGTAAAAGTGACTTTGGTAGGCCAATGGGTATTGGTCATTATAGGGAATAGTCACTACACCTTCGGTTGCCCATAACCCTTTGCCTTCAAACTGAACACTGGGCAGTTTCTCTTTTAATTTTTCGGCCCAAGCTTTTGAACCTGCTGTATCCCAACTCGAAACTAAACTTAACTTTGGCCAGAGTTTTTTAAAGTCGATCTGTGCGCCGTTTGAACTTGCAATTAAGGCTTGAGCACTTTCAGGGCTATGCGGTGCGGTCACTTCTTTTAGTGAAGCCTGACGGTTGCCCCATTTACCGCTGTTAAGCACCTCTATCACGTCTTTTTGCAATGACTCCAAACGCTCAAGCAATTGCAGCGCAAACGTTGGACTCCATACCGAAATCATGGCTAAGTTACGGTTTGCGACCAAATAACAAATGGTGGCAAACAGTGCATCGTCCGCATTGGCTGCAAAGGCAACGTTACTTGGAACAGCTTGGGTAAACTTAGACAGTATGCGCTTACCTACGCCAAGTAGCGCACTGTCATCATTTAAGTTTTTATCTTTTAAAACTTCACGCTGGCTTTCAGGTAACCATGACACCGACCAGTAGTGTGTACCCGAACTCAGCTCTGGACACTTACGGTATAAACTTGCCATCCACGGCGCAATCGCATGGTCAAGCTCATCTAAAAACAGCTTGGTATATGGAATAAACTTGATTTGTTCACTCGAACCACTTGTCGGCTGAAAACGAACCAACTTACTACTAGAGAGTGAAAGCTTTTGTTCACGATAACGCTGAATGTCTTCTCGCCATGCGCTATAGCGAGTCGCAGGAAAGGCTTTTACAAACTGCTCATAGTTTTGAACCTTCTTATCTTTGGTAAAGGTAGAGGTCTGTAATATCGAATGCAAAATTTGACGTTGTGTGGTTTCTAAAGCATTAAACTGTTTTTGGAAATTACGGTCAGATGCATCACACCATTTTTTTAAAATAAGATGCGAGCCTAGAGTCAGCCATTCATTAGATTTCATTGGATAGCCTCTCTACGTTTTGTTTTATGGGTTACACAAGCTTCAAACTTTCCTTTACTGGTCGGCTTCGTCATGAGCTTAACTGGGAAACGGGCAATATCTTTCCAGCCCAGACGGCCTATACACGGCAGTTCTGTGCCTGCTTTCCAAGTTGGATTTTTTTGTTCAAAGAAATGAATGTTTGGGTTCTTTTCTCTCATTTCGGCGGTAATGGGTGCAACTTCGCCTTTTAGTGGCTGATAGTCATCACCAAAGTTGAGTAAACCTGCTTCACGGTCATAATATTCACCAAAGAATTTTTCACAGTAGTGCTCAACCACTTCCGAAAGATGTTGGTTTTCATCTTTAATGTTTGGGTAATACACATAGTAGTTATTGGCAAGTAATAGATAGGTCTTATAGCCTTTAGAAATGAGTAACCAATAGAGTTCGTTAAAAGGATATTTGATTCGAAGCTTAATCATAAGTTTGAGCATGGTACTTTGTAAGCTACGCGTGCCCCAGAACTTCTTCAAAATAACCGTATCACCGCTAAAGAGCACGGTGTAGTCTTTACCGTTTAAGTAGAAGTGCTGCACCACCACAGTCGAGAAACCCACAATCTCATCTGTCTCAGAGTCAAAAATTAAGATCGCACCGCTTTTATTTTTAAAATCGTCTACAAAAATAGAAAATCTGGTATTTTCATAATACTGTTCGTAAATGGAATACATCACTTTTAGTCGATCAGTATCAATTTGCTCTTTTTCAAAATATTGCCCATAAGTTGTGTTTTTCAGGTTCAATTTTGAAATCAGTTTATATGTTGTATTAATCATAATACTTTAATCTCCCACATCCAGATCTGTAAGTTCCGCTCGCTCGTACGGCGATGTTAGAAACTCGTATAAATGTTCTTTTTCTAAGAAGGGATACGTTTTGATATGCCCTATTGTTTTCATTCTTTAAAAAGCTGTCTTTTACTGCTAAAAATTTACATATTCATTTTCTTCCCCCTGTCCATAAAGATGGTTAAAAACGCGGTCACAAACATGATGATTGTGAGCATGCGTAATAAATCATTAAAACTCGATGTCAGTGCCTGAAAATGAATGTCGCGATAAATCACACTCAGCGCGATTTGCTGGGCATTTGCACCGACTTCTTGATATTGCGCCGTGAGCTGGTCAAGCCTTTCTGTAAATATCCAGTTCTGCGGTGTCATCGCCTGATTAATTTGGGTGACATGCATGGCGGTCAGCCAGTCTAAGGATGAGTTAATCAGCGCCAGCCCAACCGCCCCCCCAATATTGCGCATGAGGTTATAAATACCGCTGGCATCGGCCACTTTACTGAGTGGCAAGGTGCTCATTGCTAAATGCGACACCACAATCAGGCAGATCATAAGACCAATACCACGGTAAATTTGCGGCCAAAACATAAAGTCATAATCGCTGTGAATGCTGAGGTGCGAATTGAGCCAAACACCAAAACCAGCCAGAACCATTCCAACAAATACGGTTTTGCGGGTATCAAAGTTAGGAATAAGCCAAGCAAGGAACGGCGCAAAGCAAAACATGACAATGCCTGTCACCATCATGACGTGACCAATTTGGCTACTGTTCATTTCACGGACTTGCCCAAGAAACACGGGAATCATGTAACCCAAGCCATACAGCGCCATACCAATCACAAACGTTGTGATGGCACTTAAGGTAAAGTTTTTGTTTTTAAATACAGACAAATCGAGCAAAGGCTTAGGCTGAGTAAAACTTCGAGAGAAGAAAATCATGCCACCTATCAGGCAGACCATAAAAGCAATACGAACGCCTGTGTCTGCAAGCCAGTCATGTCGTGCGCCTTCATCGAGGAAATATTCAAGCCCACCCAGAAACATTGCCATACCGACCAGACTAAACCAGTCCATGCTTTTAATAAGTGAATAATTGGCACGGTCAATATTTGGGCCTGAGTAAATGACTGTGGCAATGATAATGCCCGGAATAATATTGATCAGGAACATCCAGTGCCATGAGAAATTATTGGTGAGCCAACCGCCAATGGTTGGGCCAATCGCAGGCCCTAAAGTACTGATCATGCCAAACATGACCAAAGGCAAAGAGCGTTTTGCTTCTGGAAAAAGTAGGTACAAGGCCGTCATGGAAGTTGGAATCATTCCGCCGCCCATAAAACCTTGAATGCCACGGAATACCAGTAAACTTTCCAAGTTCCACGACAAAGCACAAAGTAAAGAACTCACCGTAAAACCAATTGCACACATGGTGTAATACACCCGTGTTGAAAGCACCCGCGAGACAATACTCGACATGGGAATTGCAATAATTTCGGCAATTAAATAAACCGTTTGTACCCAAGTGACTTCATATCGACTTGCGCTCATACCAGCTTGAACTTCGTTTAGAGAACTCGCCACAATCTGAATATCAAGAATCGCCATGAAGTTGCCAAAAATCATGGCAGCAAAAATTGCCCATGCAGTTTTTGCGGGAAACCTCCACTCGGCTTCAACATGCTTATTCATTTTCTTATTACCTAAAATTTTTTATTAAGTTCTTAGGTCAACGGTGGCACTCACCGACATTCCAGGTTTTATCAAATCAATATGCGGGCTTGAATCTATGGCAATACGTACAGGAATACGCTGTACGACTTTGTTAAAGTTGCCTGTTGCATTGTCTGGTGGCATCAGTGAGAAAGTCGCGCCTGAAGCTGGTGAAAAACTCTCAATTTTTCCGGTATAGGTGAGGCTCGGATAGGCATCGAGCTTTAACTTCACTTTTTGACCGATATGCATTTTTTCAATTTGGGTTTCTTTGAAGTTCGCTTGTACATACAAACTATTTTCAGGAATGATCGCCATTAAGCGGGTTTGCGGAGAAACACGTGAACCTTTTTGAATTGCAAGGCTACCGATCTTACCGCTTACAGGACTCACCACTTTTGATGAAGCCAAATCGACTTGATACAGGTTTAAGTTTGCATTGGCACTTTGAATATCTGCTAAAAGCTGTGCTCGACTGGCCTGTAAACTCCCCAACTGAGCTTCTGCTGCATTTACGGCGGCTTGTGCTTTACTGAGCTGTGCTTGAGCGGTTAAATATTGAGACTGAACCCCTTCAAAGTTTTGACGGGTAATTACGCCATCTTTTAATAAGTCTTGATAACGCTCATATTCTTTTTTCAAACGTGATAGGTCGGCTTGTGCTGCCACTACACCACTATTTGCTTCCGTAATTGACGACTTGGCAGACTTTTCATTTTGTTGTTGTACGCCCAGTGCGGCTTCTTTTAAGCTGACCACAGAACGGGCTTGGTCATAACGAGCTTGGTAATCACGATGGTCTAAGACTGCTAAAGTTTCCCCTTTTTTTACCACCTGATTATCATTAATTAATAACTCCATCACTTCGCCTGAAATCTTTGGCATAACCCAAGTCACATCGGCTTGTACATAAGCATTATCAGTAGTTTGATAGAATCGATATACTAAAAAATAATATACAATACCAGCAACTAAAAATAACAGCAGGACACTAAAAACCCCCCAGGTTATTTTCTTTCGACTTTGGAAATTAGTATCAGTTTCTAGCTGAGCTACGTTATCCATATTCATTCCGCTTATTTGTAATATTCGATTTTTTATTTAAGCCAATAAAATTATTGGTTTCTTTTTTACGTAACTTTTCACTTGGTTTTATTCAATGAATCGTGACAGCGTAAAATTTGGTGCAAATTATGGTTCTGAAGTTAATTAAATATCATTGACCTCTTTGCCATATATTTTTTCTATTTATGTCAATAAAGCATATTATATAAACTATGTTTAAAAATTATGTAATTCGAATTGGTGTAGATTTCTCGTAATAAATCCATTTAAAAATTAAACATAAGTTATTGTTAATAAATAAATTAATTAATTTTAAATAATTTCTAATTAGATAATCTTCCAACATAGAAAATTATTGCAAAAATATTAAGAATAAATTTTATTGTGTAATATTTAAGTA